>WGBJ01000198.1 GCA_015494385.1 Marinosulfonomonas sp. | reverse complement strand
CACCATCGAGGACATCGAACAGGCCGCCGATATGGGCTATCGCATCAAACTGCTGGGCGTGGCGCAAATGACAGGCCGCGGGTTGGCGCAACGCATGTCGCCCTGCCTTGTTCCGGCCAGCAGCCCGCTGGGCCAGTTGGAAGGCGGCACCAATATGGTGGTGCTGGAAGGCGACCATGTCGGCCAGATCGTGCTGCGTGGCGCGGGTGCGGGCGAAGGCCCGACAGCCTCGGCTGTGATGTCCGATGTGCTGGATATCGCCCGTGACATCCGCGTGCCAACGTTCGGTCAGCCAGCCACCACCCTTTCGGCCGCCAAACCCGCCAAATCCGCCGCGCCTGCGCCCTATTACCTGCGCATGACCCTGCACGACAAACCCGGCGCGCTGGCCAAAATTGCCACCGCCTTGGGCGAAGCAGGCGTCTCGGTTGACCGCATGCGCCAATACGGCCACGAAGAATCTACAGCCCCCGTGCTGATTGTCACCCACAAAACAACCCGCGATGCACTGGACACAGCGATCCGCAGCTTTGCCGCCACCGGCGTGCTGGCCTCGGACCCCGTCGCGATCCGCATCGAAACAGTTTAGCCAACAGGACCCGAACACATGACCAAACAATCCGAATTCCTAGACCGTATGCTTTCGCTGGGTCTGGCCCGCGTTTCCGAAGCCGCCGCCCTTGCCTCGGCCAAGCTGATTGGTCACGGCGATGAAAAAGCCGCCGATCAGGCCGCTGTGGACGCCATGCGCACCCAGTTGAACATGCTGGACATCAACGGCGTGATCGTGATCGGCGAAGGCGAGCGGGACGAAGCCCCGATGCTGTTCATCGGCGAAGAAGTGGGCACCGGCAACGGTCCGGGCGTTGACATTGCGCTGGACCCGCTTGAAGGCACCACACTAACCGCCAAGGACATGCCCAACGCCCTGACCGTGATTGCGATGGGGCCGCGCGGCTCGATGCTGCACGCGCCCGATGTCTATATGGACAAGCTGGCGATCGGTCCGGGCTATCCGACCGATGTGGTCACCCTTGATATGTCGCCGGCCGAACGTATTGCGGCACTGGCCAAGGCCAAGGGCTGCGAGATGACAGACATCACCGTCTGCGTGCTGGAACGCCCCCGTCACGAGGATATGATTGATGAATTGCGCACAACCGGCGCCGCCATCCGCCTGATCACCGATGGCGATGTGGCCGGTGTGATGCATTGCGCCGAGCCGGAAATCACCGGCATCGACATTTACATGGGCTCCGGTGGCGCCCCCGAAGGCGTGCTGGCCGCCGCCGCGCTGAAATGTATGGGCGGGCAAATGTATGGCCGTCTGCTGTTTCGCAATGATGACGAACGGGGCCGCGCCGCCAAGGCGGGCATCACCGATCTGGACCGGATCTATTCCCGCGACGAACTGGTGACAAAGGACGTGATCTTTGCTGCCACCGGCGTGACAGATGGCTCCATCGTGCATGGCATCAAACGCGAACCCGGGTATCTGACCACCGAAACCATCCTGATGCGCAGCAAAACCGGCTCGGTCCGGCGCATGTCATACCGGATCAAAACAAAGTAGGCTAAAATGGCACAGGCACTGATCCTGATTGACTTCCAGACGGGCTTTGACAGCCCGTACTGGGGCGCGCGCAACAATCCGGATGCCGAAGCCAACGCCGCCCTTTTGCTGAACCATTGGCGTGCCAAAGGGTGGCCGGTGTTCCATATCCGCCACCTCAGCACCACCGTCGGAAGCCCCTTGGTTGATGGCGATCCGGGGGCCGAATTCAAACCCGAGGTAATGCCACTGGACAACGAGCCGGTGATCAACAAAAACGTCAATTCGGCCTTTATCGGCACCGACCTTGAGGAGCGCCTGCACGGTGCATTTATTACCGATGTGGTGACCTGCGGGCTGACCACACCGCATTGCGTATCCACCACAACACGCATGGCCGCCAATCTGGGGTTTGGTGTCACCCTGGCCCATGATGCCTGTGCGGGTTTCACCACCAATGCCGATACGTCGTGGAAACCGGGCACCCCCGCAATGACCGCCGAACAAATTCACGACACTGCCGTCGCGCACCTCCATGGTGAATTCTGCACTGCCCTTGATACACAAACCATCATCGGCACCCTCGCATGAGCGATTTCCTCGGTGTTTCCTCCTCGCTGAACGGGCGGCGCTGGGTTGGCCCCACAGTCGAGGACGACCGGCAGGCCGAAGCCATGAGCCAGCAAACCGCCCTGCCCCTGCCGCTGTGCCGCATCCTTGTGCGGCGCGGGGTAACGCCCGAGCAGGCCGAAACTTTCCTTGAGCCAACGCTCAAAGACCTGCTGCCCGACCCGCTGACCCTGAAGGATATGGGCCCTGCCGCCGCGCGTTTTCTAAAGGCGCTGCAATCGGGCGAAAAGATCGCCATCTTTGCCGATTACGATGTTGACGGCGGCACATCCGCCGCCCTGCTGCTGGATTACCTGCGCCGGATGGGGCGCGATGCCACGCTCTATATCCCCGACCGGATCAAGGAAGGCTATGGGCCGAATGTGCCCGCGATGGAAAAACTGGCGCAGGATCATTCGCTGATCGTCTGTGTGGATTGCGGCACCCTTTCGCATGAACCGATTGCGGCGGCCAAAGGTGCGGATGTGGTGGTGCTGGATCACCACCTTGGTGGCGAGACCCTGCCCCCCGCCGTGGCCGTGGTGAACCCGAACCGGCAGGACGAAAGCGGCGATTACGGCCAGTTGTGCGCCGCCGGAGTGGTGTTTCTGATGCTGGTCGAGGTAAACCGCCAGATGCGCAGCACCGGCAAATCCGGCCCCGACCTGATGGCGATGCTGGACCTTGTGGCACTGGGAACGGTGGCCGATGTGGCCCCGCTGACCGGCGTGAACCGTGCGCTGGTGCGTCAAGGGCTAAAAGTGATGGCGCAGCGCCAGCGCATCGGCCTTGTGGCCCTGAGTGATGTGGCGCGGATGAACAGCGCGCCAACCCCCTATCATCTTGGCTTTTTGCTGGGGCCACGCATCAATGCGGGCGGGCGGATCGGACAGGCCGATCTGGGCGCCCGCCTGCTGGCCTGCACCGATATGAACGAGGCCCGCGCAATGGCCGACCGGCTGGACCAGCTGAACACCGAGCGCCGCGAGGTCGAGGCACAGGTGCGCGATGTCGCCATGGATCAGGCCGAGGCCCGCGGGCTGGACGCACCACTGGTCTGGGCAGCGGGCGAAGGCTGGCATCCGGGGGTGGTTGGCATCGTTGCCTCGCGCCTGAAAGAGGCCACCAACCGCCCCGCCATTGTGATCGGGCTGGACGGAGACGAGGGCAAAGGCTCGGGCCGGTCGATATCCGGCGTCGATCTGGGCGCGTCGATCCAGCGGCTTGTGGCCGAAGGGCTGTTGTTAAAGGGCGGCGGACACAAAATGGCGGCGGGGCTGAGTGTGGCGCGCGAGCAGTTGGAACCGGCCATGGCGCGGCTGTCCGAATTGCTGGACAAACAGGGGGCCGGTGCGGCTGGCCCTGCGGACCTGAAACTGGATGGCATCCTGATGCCCGGTGCTGCCACGGTCGAGCTGATTGAACAGCTGGACGGGGCAGGCCCGTTTGGTGCCGGCGCCCCTGCCCCGCGGTTTGCCTTCCCCGATGTGGAAATCAATTTCGCCAAACGGGTGGGCGACAGCCATCTGAAGGTGACGTTCGGCGATGGTCTGGGCACGCGGATCGAGGCGATTTCCTTTGGTGCCTTTGACGGGCCGATGGGGGATGCCCTGCTAAATCACGGGGGCGCGCGGTTCCATCTGGCCGGACGACTGGAAATCAATACCTGGGGCGGTCGGCAACGGGTGCAATTGCGACTGGAAGACGCCATGCGCGCCTGACCGGACACCGCGCAAATAAAATCCGCATTTAACGTAAAAACCCTCTTGCGCCTTGGCGCGACTTTGCCTAGATACGCCTCACGTCACGAAGTGGCCCGTTCGTCTATCGGTTAGGACGCCAGGTTTTCAACCTGGAAAGAGGGGTTCGATTCCCCTACGGGCTACCAGTGATGTATTTCCCCAAAATTCAAATCAAGCTGTTACGCCAATCCCTCCCTGAACGAGGTAGGCCCTGACTAATTCAGGTGTGTAAGAACTGCGCTGGCTCAAACCTTCTCAAAAATCCGAGCAGAAAGCCCGCTTTCCTCCCGTTTCCGCTCTCCTTGACGGCGTTGGACAATGATGATGTCATTGCAAATGGGAATATTCGACCTTCGAAAGAAGGAATAACACAAACATTATCAAGGGAAGCCACATGACTTCGGAAGATTTCAAAAGCTGGATGAACGAAACCGGCATTCGCAGAGCCTCCCAGATTGTTGCGCTTCTCGGGGTTGCTCGAAATTCGGCACAGATCTGGGTTAATGATGCCAAAGCGGGGCGCGATGTAAAAATCAAACCGACCGTTGCCTTGGCAATGTCCGCTGTTGCTGCCGGTATTCCGGCCTGGGGAACATAAAGGGGGCAGACAGCCTATTTTCAAGCCCGCAAAAATATAGGGCCGCCCTGCAGGCAGCCCTCTTCTCACTGGAATATGGTAAGGGTTGGAATACCAAAAAACCCTTAATATTCGCAGTCAGGACATTCCGTATCAATCAACCAGCCGCCGGGTCCGGCAATGGTGTCAGGCAGCCCGAAAATCATTGCTTCACGAATAATGAAAACCGCTAGAAAGCTAAGCCCGATCTGATCAAATGTAATTTGTTGCAGTAAGTCCATAATACCCTCCGAATCTCTGTTGAAACAGTTTTGCCAAAAATTCAGGGCCTAAAAATGACTGAAACGGGCCGAAATATGTTCATTATTTCCCGAATATGGCAAACCCGTGACAGGGTTATTCAACATAGCACCGCAACCATCCCCTTACTGAATTAGCCGGACACAAAACCTCCCCCCGGGTCAACCTCAATGTTTTTTGCAGACATATCCTCGGAGAACACGGTGAAACAGGCCCGACCTTTGTTTTTTGACGCATATAACGCCAGATCGGCATTCATCAGGATTTTATCAGCCGTTGCCCGCTGATAGCCGTCCGAGACAGCCGTGCCGATACTTGCGGAAATCAGGCAGGGGTTTCCGCCATAGTCTATCGGCTCTTCCAGCCGCTGGATAATCCGCGCGGCAATTTCATTCAATTTATCAATATTGGTCATCCGGTGGAAAATAAGCACGAATTCATCCCCGCCAATCCGCGCCACCAGATCCTCCTTGCGGGTTTCATCAAGCAGGACTTTGGCCACCTGCTGCAACACCCGATCCCCCGCCGCATGGCCCAGCGTATCGTTCACCCTTTTGAAATAATCCAGATCCACCTGCATCAGGCCGAATGTCTCGCCTGCCTCGACAAAACGGGTTAATACATGCTCCATCGCCCGCCGGTTTTTCAAACCCGTCAGCGTATCGGTAAAGGCCTGTTCCTCGGCCGCGACCTTGGCCCCTTGCAAGCGTGTGTTCAACTTTCGGGATTCGGCCATCGCAGCCGATTTCGCCTCGAGCAGGTAGAGCATTTCCACCGCCAGATCGGTCGCCGCAAAATCACTGATGGTCAGGTCATAATCGCGGATCGCATCGACAACGGAAATTCCGAACGACATGTCCAGAAGCACCCCGTCGCCCCCGTCAACAGACACCGCGACCGCCTTTAGCGTCGTATTGCGACCGTTTTGAACTACCAGATGCAGCTTTACCCCCTGATTGGCCAGAATGTCATCCACCGCCCCGACATTGCAGGGACGTCGCACTGTAAAGCAGTCAAAGAACAACTGTCCGGCCAAATCGCGCCCGGGAAACAGCTTGGCAACGGTCGCCCCGCATTGCCGGATTGCCCCGTCCGGTGACAACAGCAGGTGCATCGGCATCAACTGCGCCAGATCCGCCGTGGTAATACAGATTTGTCCCATCATACCCCCACTGGTCCGGCCAGTCGGAAATCCCGCCCGCCTGAAAAGCTGCTCTGGATCAGGGTGATCGCGATTTCCTCGCATCCGGCTTCGCCATCAATATCCTTCAACAAAACCAGCGCGCCGTAATCATCGGCCATGGCCCTCAGCACCCCGCGCATGACCCGACCGAACCCCCGGGGTGGTCCTGTGCAGACCAGCCGGAAATCATTCCCGTCCCGCCCGCCATGCAGTGTCATCCTTGGAAGTTCCAGTTCCGGCAGGGCCAGTTTCGCCCGCCCGTTCAGATCATCCAGCGAGTGCAGGAATTCGATATAGGTATCCCCGCCAAACCGCAGCAATCGGCGCAGGGATTCATTATTGGGATTGGAAACCAGATAGGTGCCCAGATCCTCGAGCAGGGTTTCGCGGGGTTTGGACAAACTGTCGGAGGCTGCCAACAGCACCGCATAGGTCAGCCTGTCATCATAATCGAGCATCGCCTCGAACCGCTCGAACGGTAAATCTGCGCGACTGGCCACGTCCTGCCAGACAGTATTGCCATAAGTGTCGCGCAAGAAACATTCTAGCGAACGGTTGATCAACCCGTGCATTCATCTCATCCTTGT
>WGBJ01000197.1 GCA_015494385.1 Marinosulfonomonas sp. | reverse complement strand
TGCAATGGCTATGGGCATCTTTTATTCCTCGCCAACGATAAACACAGGATCAACCGGCACCTGCATCGCGTTTGACAGGTGGTTGGTTTTGGCGGCCAGTGACACGATCTTCAGCACTTCGGCGTGCTGGGCCGGTGTCATCCCCTTGGCCCGTGCGGCGGCCGAATGGGAATGGACGCAATATTCGCAGTTGTTGATGATCGACACCGCCAGATACAGCAATTCCTTGGTCAGCGGGTCCAGATCGGACGGGGTGGCCATCACCGCCTTGACCTCTTCCCATGTGCGCTCCAGCAGGTCCGCGTCAAACGCCAGATAGCGCCAGATGTTGTTGATGAAATCCGAATTGCGCGTGGCGCGGATGTCGTCAAATACGGCTTTGACGCGCGGGTCTGATTCCGGGTCTTTGGGGGGCTGGACGGCAGGCATGGCATGGCTCCTTGTCATATGTGTTCAAATGATAACTTGTCGGGTTTTGCTGTGAAACTCAAGGTTTCTGTCCACGCACCCTAAATAGAACCATTAAACCGGTTTAATCCCTGCGTCTGTCACGTTACCCTTGGTGCAAACCCACAACCGCAATGGACACAACCCATGCCCCACATCATCGTTATCGGCGCCGGTCAGGCTGGCGCATCCCTGACCGCCAAACTGCGCAACCTTGGCTATGAGGGCGACATCACCCTGATCGGTCAGGAGCCCGTCCCCCCCTATCAGCGCCCGCCACTATCCAAGGCCTATCTGCTGGGCGAGATGGAGCGCGAACGGCTGTATCTGCGCCCCGAGCAATTCTATGCCGACCAGAATATTGCCCTGCGGTTGGGGGCAACCGTGACCGAAATAGATGCGGATGCGCAAACCGTGACGGTCGGTGGTGACGTATTGGCCTATGACGAACTGGCCATCACCACCGGTTCCACCCCGATCCACCTGCCCGATGCCATCGGCGGCAATCTGGGCGGGGTGCATGTGGTGCGCACGCTGGCCGATATTGATACGTTAGAGCCGGAGTTTGCCAAAGGCCGCAAGGTGCTGATCGTTGGCGGTGGCTATATCGGGCTTGAGGCCGCAGCGGTGGCCTCCAAACTGGGGCTGGACGTGACGCTGGTGGAAATGGCCGACCGGATTTTGCAACGGGTGGCGGCACCCGAAACCTCAAACTATTTCCGCGATCTGCATACGGCCCACGGTGTGAAGATCATCGAAGGTGTCGGGCTGGACCATCTGTCGGGCGATACCCGCGTGACAAGCGCCACCCTGACCAACGGTAAAACCCTGCCGGTTGATTTCGTGATCACCGGCATCGGCATCCGCCCTGCCACCGCATTGGCCGAAGCGGCGGGGATAGAGCTGGACAACGGCATCAAAACCGATGCGCAGGGCCAAACATCCGCCCCGCATATCTGGGCGGCGGGCGATTGTGCCTCGTTCCCCTACAAAGAGACCCGCATCCGGCTGGAAAGCGTGCCAAACGCGATTGATCAGGCCGAAGTGGTGGCTGAAAACATGCTGGGCGCGGGCAAGGATTACATCGCCACCCCGTGGTTCTGGTCGGACCAGTTCAATGTGAAACTGCAAATCGCGGGGCTGAACAGCGGCTATGACAAGGTGGTCACACGGGCGGGCGACAAGGAAGGGGCGCAGTCGCACTGGTATTACGCGGGCAACACCCTGCTGGCGGTGGACGCGATGAACGACGCGCGGGCCTATATGATCGGCAAGCGGCTGATCGAGGGTGGCAAATCCCCCGCGCCCGATGTTGTCGCCAACCCCGAAACCGATATGAAATCCCTGCTAAAGGCATGAGGATCATTGCCGGACAGCATCGCGGGTTGACGCTTGCCTCGGTCGGCAAGGGGGATGCGGTGGCGCATTTGCGCCCCACCTCGGACCGGGTGCGCGAAAGCCTGTTTTCGGTACTGCTGGGCGGGGCCTATGGCGATCCAGTGCGCGACGCAACGGTGCTCGACCTGTTCGCAGGCACCGGCGCGCTGGGGCTTGAGGCCCTGTCGCGCGGGGCGGCGCATTGCACCTTTGTCGATGATGGTCGCAAGGCCCAAAGCCTGCTGCGCGAAAACATCACCCTGACCCGCCGGATGGATGACACAACCGTCCTCAAAACCAGCGCCACCCGCCTGCCCGCCAACAAAGGCTCCGCTTGCACGCTGGTCTTTATGGACCCGCCCTATGGCAAGGGGTTGGGCGAACAGGCCCTGCTGTCGGCGCGCGATAACGGCTGGCTGGCGGATGGCACGCTGATCGTCTGGGAGGAAAACAGCGCACAGTTTCCGCCGGACGGGTTTGAGTTACACGACCAGCGGCGATACGGCGATACATGGGTAACGATTGTGGAAATGGTATGACATGACGCCCCGTGAATCACTGCTTGAACAGATCGAGAAGTGGCGAAACCCGTCAACTTTAGATAACCTCGGCTGATGCAACCGACGCTTTACCGGCAGTTTACGACACGTCACTTCGTGGCAATCGCGCTTATTGCAAGGATTGCAGGGGTAAACCCTTTACATACACACGCTTGGCAAGGTTTACTGCGCCCAACCAATGAAT
>WGBJ01000196.1 GCA_015494385.1 Marinosulfonomonas sp. | reverse complement strand
TTCCTGAACAATGACTTTTTGAAAGCCTACCTCTTTCGTAGGGCCAAGAAACAGAAACCCGACAATTGCGACAAGAATGATAATAAACAATATTGCCAACCGAAGTTGTGGATTACGCAGGCGATTTTCCCGGATTATGCGGTCTAATTCCTTTTTCCGTTGCTTCTCCAATATCGGCTCCCGAACTTACGAAACTGTAAAACCATTTAAAGTAGTATTGCTGGGACGTTACTGTAATTCTCTATAACGATACAATGCAATACTGGGCTACTATCCTCATCCCCACTTGCACCAATCGCCCCTGTCCCCTATTCAAATTCCAAGCTTTATTCAGGGGTCCATCATGAAAAACACCAAGTTCGACAAATCAAACCTTCCCAGCCGTCATGTCACCGAAGGGCCCGAACGGGCGCCGCATCGCTCTTATCTCTATGCGATGGGCCTGAGCGAGGCTGAAATCCACCAGCCGCTGGTCGGTGTGGCCACCTGCTGGAACGAGGCCGCCCCCTGTAACATCGCCCTGAACCGTCAGGCGCAGGTGGTCAAGATGGGTGTGAAAGCCGCCGAAGGCACCCCGCGCGAATTTACCACCATCACCGTGACCGACGGCATCGCCATGGGGCATGAGGGCATGCGTTCCTCCCTTGCCAGCCGCGAGGCGATTGCGGATTCGGTTGAACTGACCATGCGCGGTCATTGCTATGACGCGCTGGTGGGTCTGGCCGGTTGTGACAAATCCCTGCCCGGCATGATGATGGCGATGGTGCGTTTGAATGTGCCCAGCGTGTTCATCTATGGCGGCTCGATCCTGCCCGGTCGTCTGGATGGCCGTGACGTGACCGTTCAGGACGTGTTCGAGGCCGTGGGCCAGCATCAGGCAGGCAACATGACGGATGCCGAGCTGGAAATGCTGGAATCGGTTGCCTGCCCCTCCGCCGGTGCCTGTGGTGGCCAGTTTACCGCCAACACCATGGCTTGTGTGAGCGAGGCGATCGGCCTTGCCCTGCCCAACTCTGCCGGTGCCCCCGCCCCTTACGAAAGCCGCGACCAGTATGCCGAGGCGTCAGGCGTGGCGGTGATGAACCTGCTTGAAAAGAACATCCGCGCGCGGGATATCGTCACCCGCGAGGCGCTGATCAATGCGGCGCGTGTGGTGGCCTGCACCGGTGGCTCGACCAACGCCGGTCTGCACCTGCCTGCGATTGCGCACGAGGCAGGCATTGATTTCGACCTGACCGACGTTTGCGACATCTTCCGCGACACCCCCTATTTCGTCGATCTGAAACCGGGCGGGCAATATGTGGCCAAGGATCTGTATGAAGCCGGTGGCGTGCCGGTGATCATGAAGGAACTGGACAAGGCCGGTTTGATCTATCGTGACGTGATGACATGCACCGGCCGCAGCATGGGCGAAGAAATCGATATCGTCACCCGTCAGGCAGACGGCAAGGTGATCTATCCGGTGGAAACTCCGCTGTCAGCCACCGGCGGTGTGGTTGGCCTGAAGGGCAATCTGGCACCCGATGGCGCGATTGTAAAAGTCGCCGGTATGGAGGCCGAGCAACAGGTGTTCAGCGGCCCTGCCCGTGTGTTTGAATGCGAGGAAGACGCCTTCGAGGCGGTGCAAAAGCGTGAGTATAAAGAAGGCGAAGTTCTGGTAATCCGCAATGAAGGCCCCGCAGGCGGCCCCGGCATGCGCGAAATGCTGGCGACCACGGCGGCGCTGTCGGGTCAGGGCATGGGCAAGAAGGTGGCGCTGATCACGGATGGCCGTTTTTCCGGCGCGACCCGCGGGTTCTGCGTTGGTCACGTTGGCCCCGAGGCCGCACATGGCGGCCCTATTGCAATGGTGCAGGATGGCGACATCATTACGCTGGACGCGATCAAGGGCGAAATCTCGGTCAACATTG
The DNA here is from genome assembly GCA_015494385.1 of Marinosulfonomonas sp. GTDB lineage: Bacteria > Pseudomonadota > Alphaproteobacteria > Rhodobacterales > Rhodobacteraceae > Profundibacter. The sequence goes on along the minus strand of WGBJ01000196.1, from coordinate 7,956 downwards.
ACGATGCGGAAATGGCCAAACGCAAGGACGCATGGGGCGGTGCGCGCAAGACGATCTATTCGTCCGGTGCCTTGTGGAAATACGCCCAGCAGGTTGGTCCGACCCGTCTGGGGGCTGTGACCCATCCCGGCGCCAAGGCCGAAGGCCATATCTATATGGATCTTTGATGCTGCGGCATTTCGGGGTTGCGCTGGCATCCCTGACAATTTTATCCGGTTGTTTGGGAACGGGCGGCGGCTTTGCCCTGCCCAGATCTGCGCCCGAACAGATCAGGGTCGCGAACAAGGAAGTGTTGATTGCAGGGCCAAAGGGGTTCTGCATTGACCCGACTGAAACACGGGATGAAGGCGACAGTGCCTTTGTCCTGCTGGGCAGTTGTGCGGCGATTGCAAATTCGCGCAGCAAACCGCACCCCAAAGTGCCGGCAATCCTGACCGCTACAGTGTCCCGAAAAAGCACAAATCCTCCGATAACCGACTCCATGCCCGCCCTGACAGATTTCTTTACCACAAAGGCAGGCCGCGCGGCCCTGAGCCGGGACGGGAATGCGGACACTGTCGAGGTGGTCAAAACACTGGATCGGGATGGCGTATTCTATATCCGCGCGCGGGATAGCAGTTCGGACACACTGGCCGGGGCGGCCGACGAATACTGGCGGGCCTTGTTCGATGTGAATGGCAGGATTGTTTCGGCCTCTGTGTTCGGGCTTAGGGAACGCCCGATTGATTCAAAAAAAGGCTTTGAGGTCCTGCAGGGTTTCACCAACCGGCTCAGAGCCGAAAACACCTCTGGGCCCGATATAACTGTCGCGGAAAACAAGCCGCGTCTCCCCTTTTTCAAGCGGGTGTTTAAAAGGAAGCCCGAATAGGGTTACATTGCGACAACAATCTTCAGGGCAGACATGGCAAACCGATTTAACACTTTGATCCACAAACTGGCACAGCGCAGGGCGTTGCGCCGCTGGACGGGTCTGGCAAAAGCGGCCCGCAATATGGATCTGGCCGATTTGCGTGCTATCCGTGCGGACGCCCGTGCATTGAACCGCCCCTTGCGTGATCTGATGCATGTGGCCGACAGCCGGTTGATGCTGCCCCTGATCGGATCAAACGCGATTCAGTCACCCGCCAATTCCGACTGGTCCTACCGGCCCGAACTATGGCGCGGCCCGATTGAGCCGCGCGGTATCGCCGCCGTGCGCAACAAGGCCAAGCTGGGGGCCGAGGCAATGGTATTCCACGATTGCAAGATCAGCGAACTGACCCTGCGCCAGATCCGAAACACCCATGAACACGATCTGGCCCCGTTTGGCCTGACGATGGATGTGTTCAAATTTGACGGCACCTATTTGTCACTGGTGCTGAACCTGCCCGAAACGGCGGTGCAGGGCCTGAAGAAAAAACACCTGCTTCGTATGGATGCCATTGTAGAAATGGAAAAGCCGCTGGAGATTTTCGCCCGCCTGAACATCAAACACGGCCCGAACACCGAACAGATCGTGCGTGAATTGCCGCTGAATCAGGACGAAGTGATGGTGGAATTCGATCTGGCCTATACCCGTCTAAATGAAAAACGGGCCGAGCGCATGTGGATCGAGCTGATCTTTGAAGGCCCGCAGATGAACCAGATCATCCTGCGCGATATCACCTTCAGCCGCCGCCCGCGCGCCGAACTGTAAACAGGAGGGACCAGCCCCATGAGCGAGCCAACACTGACCGCAACCCGCCTGTTCGAAGGCGTCTGGGAAGGCGTTTTGACGGGGTACAGCGAAACGCCCCAAATCGTAGCGACCCATCTGGACGCGCCGCTGGAAGATGTGACCGTCACACAAGATGGTGATACCGCCAGATGGCTTGTGCAAGTGCCCATTCCCGCCTCGGCCCTGTCGGACGGGTTGCAAACGATTGTCATTTCCGACAAGCGCACAGGTGCCACGCTGAACAGTTTTACCATTCTGGCCGGTCGCGATCTGGATGACGACATTCGCAGCGAAGTTGCCCTTTTGCGGGCCGAACTGGATATGTTGAAAAAGGCGTTCCGGCGCCATTGCGTCGAAACCATGTGACGCCGCGTTTCGGGTGACAGAACGCGAATTCCCGTGCAGCCTGCTGCGGCAATCAAAGGACGTGCTAGATGACCGAATATTCCCGCCTGCTGGCCCCGCTTGACCTTGGCTTTACCACCTTGCGCAACCGCGTTTTGATGGGGTCGATGCACACCGGTCTGGAAGAAACCAAAGACTGGTCGCGGGTGGCCGAATTTTACGCCGAACGCGCGCGCGGCGGGGTTGCCCTGATTGTGACCGGCGGCATGGCCCCGAACCGCGAAGGCGGGGTGTTCCCGGGGGCGGCGGGGTTGTTCAGTGACGAAGACATCGCCAACCACCGCATCATCACCGACCGCGTGCATGAAAATGGTGGCAAGATCGCAATGCAGATTTTGCATGCGGGGCGCTATGCCTATAGCCCCGAATGTGTGGCCCCTTCGCCGATCAAATCCCCGATTTCGCCGTTCCCGCCCAAGGAACTGGATGAAGAAGGCATCGAAAAACAGATTTCCGACATCGCCACAGCCGCCGCCAACGCGCGCAAGGCGGGTTATGACGGGGTCGAGGTGATGGGGTCCGAGGGCTATTTCCTGAACCAGTTTCTGGTCACCCACACCAACAAACGCACCGACCGCTGGGGTGGTTCCTATGAAAACCGCATGCGCCTGCCGCTTGAGGTGGTGAAACGGGTCCGCGCTGCTGTGGGGGATGATTTCATCGTCATCTACCGGTTGTCGATGATCGACCTGATCCCGAATGGCTCGACCTGGGACGAGGTGGTGGAACTGGCCAAGCGGGTTGAGCAAGCGGGTGCCACCATCATCAACACCGGCATCGGCTGGCACGAGGCACGGATTCCCACCATCGCCACATCTGTCCCGCGCCGCGCCTTTAGCTGGGTGACGAAAAAGCTGATGGGGCAGGTCACAATTCCGGTGATCACCTCGAACCGGATCAACACGCCTGATGTGGCCGAAAGCGTACTGGCCGACGGTTGTGCCGATATGGTGTCGATGGCGCGTCCCTTTCTGGCGGATGCGCATTTTGTCGATAAGGCCGCGGATGGCCGCGCCGCCGAAATCGCGCCCTGTATCGCCTGCAATCAGGCCTGTCTGGATCACACATTCTCGGGCAAAATTTCGACCTGTCTGGTCAACCCGCGCGCCTGTTACGAAACAGAACTGCCGTTGATCCCTGCCGAAACGCCCAAGGCAATTGCCGTTGTCGGCGCTGGGCCTGCCGGTCTGGCGGCGGCGCTGACGGCGGCACAGCGCGGGCATAAGGTGACGCTGTTTGATAAGGCCGACCAGTTGGGCGGCCAGTTGAACATGGCCAAACAGGTGCCCGGCAAAGAGGAATTTTACGGGCTGGTGGATTGGTATCGCACCATGGTTGCCCGCGAAGGGATCGACCTGCGGTTGGGGCAAGTGGCTGATGTGGACGCCCTGCAAGGGTTTGACGACGTGATCATCGCCACCGGCGTCATCCCCCGCGATCCGCAGATTGAAGGGCAGGACCGCGATAACGTGTTGTCCTACATCGATGTGCTGCGCGACAAGGCCCCCGTTGGCAAACGGGTGGCCATTATCGGTGCGGGCGGCATCGGTTTTGATGTGGCCGAATTTCTGGTTCACAACCCAGATGAACACCTGACCGAGGATCTGGAGGCGTGGAAACGCAACTGGGGTGTCGGTGATCCCGAAGAACAGCGCGGCGGGCTGGACCCTGCCGGACCACAACCCGCCCCCCCTGCGCGCGAAGTTGTGCTGTTGCAGCGCAAGGCAGAAAAGGCGGGCAAGCGGTTGGGCAAGACCACCGGCTGGATTCATCGGGCCGAACTGAAGATGAAGCATGTGAAAATGCTGACCGGCGTGAATTACGAGCGGATTGACGATGCGGGTCTGCATATTTCCTTTGGCGAAGCCCGTGAAAATCCGCAGGTGATTGCCGTGGACAACGTGGTTCTGTGCGCCGGTCAGGTTTCCGAACGGGGCTTGGCAGATGCGCTGACAGAGGCCGGTATCACCCCGCATGTGATCGGCGGGGCCGATGTGGCCGGCGAGCTGGACGCCAAACGGGCGATCGAACAAGGCACACGTCTGGCGGCGAATCTTTAGAACCACTTCCCGGATCAATCAGCCGCTGGCTGGCCGGATTGTTCGCTCTCTAACGATAAAATGTGGCACGACATGGAATTGCCTTGATTTGTTCTTGGTAAATATCCTGTAAAACAAGGGTGTTCCCCTGTTTCCGCATTAGGGACGATCCCAAACAAACCCAAGTATTGTCCGGCCTTCACCCCATTCTTGCCTGATTTAGCAGCGATATATTTATCACTGCCACATAACACTACAGGAACAAAGATGGATAGATTAACTGAGATGGAGGCCTTCGCCACTGTTGTGGATCAAGGCGGCTTCACAGATGCCGCCCGCAAGATGGGCATCTCCAAATCAGCCGTATCAAAACATGTCTCATCGCTTGAGGCGCGTCTGGGGGCGCGGCTGCTAAACAGAACAACCCGGCGGGTTAGCCCGACGGAAATAGGACTGGCATATTATGACCGCGCACGCCGCGTTCTGAACGATGCCGGAGAAGCGGATGCACTGGTTACGTCAATGCAAACGGCACCTTCCGGACTGCTACGGATTTCGGTTGCCACAGATTTCGGCGTAAACCATTTGTCACCGATACTGGGCGAATTCCTACAGGAATTTCCCGATATCACCGTCAATATGGTGCTGAACAACCGTTACGTCGAACTGATTTCGGAAGGGTTTGACCTTGCCGTGCGGATCGGAGAGCTGGAGGATAGCACGCTGCGTGCCCGAAAGCTGACCGAAACCACCAAACGCATGGTCGGATCGCCTGCCTATTTTGAAAAATATGGCCGTCCGCAAAAGATCGACGATCTGAACGAGCACAAGCTGTTGCACTATTCGAACCAGTCCAACGGCAGCGTTTGGAAACTGACCGCCCCGTCCGGGGAAAAACGGCAGGTTCGCACGGCTGGCTGGCTGTCGGTGAATGACGGGCAATCGCTGTTGAATGCGGCGGTTTCCGGTCTTGGCATCGCCTATTTGCCCAGCTTCCTTTATGCGGATGCGCTGGCCAAGGGTCTTGTGGAAGAGGCCATTCCGGACCTGCCCAATGAAATGCAGGGGATCTATGCGGTCTACCCGCCCGGCCGATTCACCCAGCCAAAGGTGCGTGCCTTTATTGATTTCCTTGTGCAGTCATTTGCCAGCAAAGGGCCGGATGCCTGGTAGGAAGCACGATAAAAGTTTCGAGTAATTAGCGGGTCGTTGTGTCAATCACTTCGACCCGTCTGTTTTGGGCACGGCCATCTTCGGTCATGTTGGTGGCACGGGGGGATAGAAACCCGTTACCCTCGGCGCTGATTTGTTTTTTATCCACACCGTAATCTTCGATCAGGCGGCGCGCCACAGATGCCGCGCGTTTCTTGGACAGGGCAATATTGCCAGCCAGAGACCCTTCGGCATCGGTATGACCGACCAGCGCAAATGTGCGATCCGGATGCGCCTTTATGTAATCGGCAAGTGCGGCAAGCGAGGCAAAGTCGCCATCCCCCAGATTGGACGATCCGGTTTGAAACACCAGATCTTCCAGAATGTAATGCCCTTTTTCCTGCAGGGCCTGTTCCAGCGGCAACGCGGACTGGTCTGCAGGCGGAGGCTCGGAAATGGTGGTCAGGGCGGGATTATCGGTCGAGGTGACCAATTCGGTTTCATCTGCCGGTTCCCCGACACGCACCAGCTGCACAAAGCCCGCATTCTGGCTGCGGCTGACCAGCAGGGTAACATATTCGGGGGTATCACCCGTTTTGCGTTCGGCCGAAAGAAACCGGAAATCGCCCAGATCAACATGCATCACGGGTTCGGGCATCACATCGGTTTCAAACCGGAAATCAAACCCGCCACAGGCATCGGTTTCACACTCGAAAACCACCTTGAACCCTTCGTCCTTCAACTGTTTCTTCAACGGATCAAGGATTTGCAGCGATGTCAGGCCGGTTGCTGTGATCTTCCACGCCTGTTGCAGCACTTCGCCTTCGGCCAAAACCGATGGCAGTTCGCCATTTTGCCACGCCCCGACCGGCACCTTGTAGCTGCCGCGTTCATTGCTTTTTTCACCGGCCAGCACCGCATTGCCCGGAAAATCCAGCAAAGCAGCCATCGCGGCTATCGGCATCAATGCAGCAAAGGCACCGGCCAGTATAAAGGTCCGGATATTCATCGGCTTTGTGAATGATACTCGTCATTGGGGCGCATGTCGGATGCCGAAGCCACGCGGTTCGTCATGTTAAAGAACGCAGCCACCGCGCCAATATCCCAGATATCGCGATCACTGAACCCGACATCGCGCAGCGCCTGACGGTCAGGTTCTTCGATTTTGGCGCTGTCCTCGGTCAGTTTGGCGGCAAAATCCAGCATCGCCTTTTGGCGGGCATCCAGATCGGCGGCGCGATAGTTCATCACCATCATTTCCCCGAGGATCGGATCGCCCGACAATTCCCGCACCGCAGCGCCATGCGCCGCAAGGCAGTAGAAACATTTGTTGATCGACGAAACCACAACCGCGATCATCTCGCGCTCCAGTTTGGTCAGCCCGCTGTCGCCCAGCATCAGGTCGTTATACAGCGCCGCAAATGTGTTCAGCTTGTCGATGTCAAAGGCATAGGCCTGCAAAACATTCGGAATCAACCCCAGCTTATCGGTGCAAAGGTCGAAATATTTCTGTGTACCCTCGGGTAACGGCTCGACCATAGGCAGGTCGAGGGCGATCGGTCTTTTGGTATTTTTTGTCAAACCTGCTAAGCCCTTATTTTTGATCTTTTATTCTGTAATGATAGTATCCCACATTTTCCATGTTCAGGGAAGCATACAGCCGGTTTGCGGGCAGGTTATCGCGCACGCAAATCACGCTGAAATCGGTGGCGCCGTTATCTTGTGCCCAGATCGCCGCAACCCCCATGATATTGACGGCCACCCCCTGCCTGCGCTGCTCGGGCACAACTTCCAGCGCGTGCAGCATGGCGGTGGTGCCGTGGATGGCCACATAGGCCACACCGGCGGCGCGGTCGTTCTGACGGGCAAGGATGGCAGCCTTTGGCCCCTTGGCGCGGGCCATCACGGCTTGACGTTCCGCGCCGATCCCCTGTTCGGTCCAGATTTCGTTGATGATGGCCAGCGGCGGCCAGATCGGAAAGGCGGCAAGGCGTTCGGGGGCAATTTTGGTCAGGGTTTCAACGGGGCAGGCGTATTGGTTCACAGGGTCTTTGATGCGATAACCCTTGGCCTCAAGCAGTGCATCCAGCGCCTCGTCCCCTTGCCGGATCATAAACAGATGCGGCTGCCCCAAGGCATCCTGCGCCTGTTCTGCAACGCCGATGTCTTCGGATGTTACGGGGCCATTGGCGGTGGCCGAGGAAACCCGCTGACCTCCACCCGCACCACGGCGGATGGTCCAGTTGCCAACGGTCAGATATTCGGCGGCGGGCCATGTGGCATCGGTCGTCTGATACAGGATTTCGGGGGTCATGCTTTGTCCATCGGGAAAAGGGTGGCCAGACGCGCCATTGCGGCGTCCAGTTCACTGGCTTCGGTGCCGCGCCCGACGATATTGGTGCCATAGGTGCCATCGCGATAAAACGGATAGGATCCGAACGACAGGTCGGGATATTCCGCCGCCAGATCGGCCAGCGGTTTGGCGATCACCCCTTCGGGCTGCATCAGGCGCAGGGTTCTGGACAGCAACGGTTTACCGCCCGACAGGGTGGGCAACAGGGACGCCACCATCGCCTGAAAGATCATCGGCACACCGGCCATTACATGCACATTCTTCAGGGTGAAACCGGGGGCAGCCGAAATCGGGTTTTCGATCAGCACGGC
>WGBJ01000195.1 GCA_015494385.1 Marinosulfonomonas sp. | reverse complement strand
GAGATGTGTATAAGAGACAGGCAGATTACCCTGACCCAGAAAACCCCGATCACCGGTGCGGTGATTGTCACCACCCCGCAGGACGTGGCCCTGATCGACGCCCGCCGCGCGATAGATATGTTTCATCAGACCGAAACGCCGGTTCTGGGGCTGGTGGAAAACATGTCGACCCATATCTGCACATCCTGCGGCAACGAAGACGACGTGTTCGGCCACGGTGGCGGCGAGGCCGAGGCCAAGACCCAAGGCATCCCGTTTCTAGGGGCGCTGCCCTTAACGCGGGTGTTGCGCGAAACGTCCGATAGCGGCATGCCGATTGTACGGGCGATGCCAGATGGCCCCGAGGCACAGCGCTTTGTCGAGATTGCGCAGAAATTGAAGGATCATCTGGGCACCCTGTAAGCCATTGTTATTGCGGTTATTCAGCGGGCCAATTTGTCCCGTTGACCAATGCGCGCTGTGCTGAAAAAACAAGGCGGATAAAGGGCGCGCGGCCCAACAATATCAAGGTGTGAAATATGTTCATCCCGCCCAAACCCGTTTCCGATTACCCATGGTATATCCGGCTGTTTTTCTGGAAGCAGAAAAAGACATACGGCAAGGTGCTGGAGCCGGGGATGCTCTGGGCGCGCTCGCCTTCGGTGTTTATCGGGGTGGCGCTGCTGTATGGCGCGCTGAACCGGCGCAAGGGGCGGATTGATCCGGCGTTGCGATCCCTGGTGACGGTGCGGGTATCGCAGATCAACCATTGCGAATTCTGTGTCGATATCAACGCGACAACCCTGATGAAACGCGGGGTCTGCGAGGATAAGGTCGCGGCGCTTGCGGGTTGGAAGGATAGCGACCTGTTCGAGGAATGTGAGCGTCTGGCGCTGGAGCTGACCGAGGCGATAACCTATACGGATCAGGACGTTACCGCGGGGTTGATGGTGCAGTTAAAGGCGCATTTCAATGAGGATACTTTGGCCGAGTTATGCGGCCTGATCGCGTTCCAGAACATGTCGAGCAAATACAACGCCGCACTGGATATTCCGGCGCAGGGGTTTTGCCAGATGCCGTTGGCGGTGATTAACAAGGAAAACGCTTAGCACCGTTTTCGCCATTTTTCCCAATCCTGCGGTGTATCCAGATCGGTGGTGGCGTGACTGTCGGGCAGGGGCACCAGACGCACCCGTTCGGCGTGTTGGCGCAATAGATGGCGGGCCCCCGCATCACCAGTGAAAACGCTTGGGTCATTCAGCGCCCAGCGGGGCAGCAGAACGGGGTTTCCGGCGATGCCGTCCGCGCTGGCTGCACGGTGGATATTGGCTTCAAGATCATTCAGGAACGCTTTGATAAGGCTAAGGTAATCGTCAGTGGTTATGTCCGGCATATCGGCCAGCGCCACGAGCAGTCCACGGACCTCGTCCGGCAATGCCCCCAGACCCGCCCGCAAGGATGCTGCCATGCCGCTATCGGCATCCGTGACCTCCAGAATGGTGACATCCAGCCCCTCGAGCAGTTTGCGGCGGGTTTGATTGCCCGCTGGCAATGCGACCATCACCGGACAGCCCGTTGCCACCGCGCGGCGGGTGACGTGGCGCAGCAGGGGGCGGCCGTGGACATCCTCCAGCAGCTTGTCACGGCCCTTCATACGCATCGAGGCACCGGCGGCGAGGATCAGGATCGGGATGGTCATGGTGATATGGTGACAGGCAAGACAGGGTAGGGCAACGTATAAATTAAACCGGCATTTACGGGGAAAACATTTCCACTAAACCGGTTTAATGGTTCTGTTTTCCCAGATGAATTTACCGTCATACCAACGGGTTACGCCGCATATCTGGCACTGCGAAACTGTGTTATCCGTGTTCTTCGTTATGTTCTGCCAGACGGCTGGGTAGCAATTCACCGGTGTCACGCAGGATCGAATAGGCAACCATCGACACCGCCGTATTGATCTGTTTCAGCGCGCGCAGGGTTTCCTGATGGATATTGCTGGTTTCGATGCTTTCGATCGTGCCTTTACGCAGGCGCTCTAAATGGCGGCGCTGCAATTCCTGCTCGACCTCGCGCACGGCTTCCTTTTCCTCGACCAGTTGGCGGGCGGCATCCACCCCGTTGGTCATCAGCACATTCAGCGACAGTTGCACGTTCGACAGCACCCGATCATGAAAGTCGCACAACTCGCGCCACCCCTGAGGCGAGAATTTCAACCCCTTGTCATGCACCTTATGCGCCATCCCCAGCAGGTTTTTCGAGATCACATCACCTGCTGCCTCAAGGTTAATCGCAACCGAGGACAATTCCATACTGCGATGGGCAATCTTTTCCGGCAACTGTTTCTGGTGCAGCTTGGCCAGATACAGTTTGGTGTCGAAATACATTGCGTTCACTTCGGCTTCGTTTTCGCGGATCGCTTTGGCAACCGCGTCGTCCCATGTCTCGTAAAGGCCCAGAACGGGGGACAGCATGGCCTCGATCTTTTCGCCGATATGCAGCACCTCGCGAGAGGCGCAGATCAGGGCGCGGTCCGGGTCGTCCAGCGCGGTTTCATCCAGTGCGCTGATCCGCTCGATCCTGACCGCATCGGGCGAAATCGGATCGGCCAGCATCCGGTCCAGAAAGCGGGTCAGCGGGGTGATCAGCGGCAATGACAACAGCACCACGGCAAGGTTATAGGCCAGATGCAGGTTGATGGTCTGGCGTTCGGCAGTGCCCCCCAGAGCGTCCAGCGGGAACACGGCAAAATTCAGCATTAACAAGGCGATAACGGCCCCGCCACCGCGCAGCAACAGGTTGCCGATCACGATAATCCGCGCATTGGCCGGTGCGCCAAGGGTCAGGGTGAAGGGGATGAAGGATCCGCCCAAATTGGCGCCCAGAACCATCGCCATTGCTGCCGTGGCGGGCAACAGCCCCTGGGCGGCGAAGGTGACGAACATCAGCACAGCGGCCACGCTGGAGTGCATTGCCCATGCCAGCAAGGCACCAACGATAAAGGCCGAGAAAACATCGCGCGCCAGGTAGCCCGCAAAAGGCGCGATTGCGGCACTGTCGCGGATCGGGTCGGTGGCCATGCGGATCATATCCAGTGACACCAGAACCAGCGCCAGACCAATCAGGATACGTCCGGATTGGCGGATTTTCGGCTGCTGTCCTTTCAGGAACATCGCCACACCGATCAACAGCAACAGCGGGATCAGCCAGGCCGCCCGCACCAGCAGGATTTGCGTGACAACCGCCGACCCCAGATCGGCCCCGAGGAACATTGCCAGCCCGACGCCAACCGCAATCGTGCCTTTGGCGGCAAAATTGGTGACAAGCAGCGCCACAGCGGTCGAGCTTTGTAGTAAAATCGCGGCAATTACACCGGTACCGGCGGCCAATGGCGGGTTACCCGAAGAGCGGCGTAGCCATGTGCGCAATTCGCTTTTGAAGGCGCGCTGCACACCGGTGCGGATGATGCGGACGGACCACAACAGCAGCGCCGCTGCCCCCGCAAGATTTAGTATAAATGTTAGCACTGCTGCCTCGTTCGCCTTGGATGGGTGCGCCTAACTAGGCAAAGGATGCCCTGTTTGCAAGCATATTTGGTGGTATGAACGCTTTGCCGGGGGTGGAAAACACACCATAAGTGACTGAAAAAAGCAGAAAAACCGATATGTAACAGATGTGTAACAGTTATATGACAAGGCTGCTGTTATCCGAAAAAGCAGCTACTGCGAACCGTTTTTCAGGCCTGTTTTTGTCTGGCACCGGAAGGGCTGGTTGGCTTGGGCAATCAACCGGTCGGGAAACCCAGAGCGGGACAATCTGCCCACTGGAAGAATCCTTACTGTCGTTATTTAGCTTGGTGACAGGACGAACCCAGCCCTCTATATGCAGGGCAAGCAAGAGGGATGAGGCAATGGTAGCGTCACAAGAACGGGTCAAGGAACTGGACAGTC
>WGBJ01000194.1 GCA_015494385.1 Marinosulfonomonas sp. | reverse complement strand
TCCGACCGCAAGACATCCTGACCTCGCGCAAGGGGCAGACCGTCGAAGTAAACAACACCGACGCCGAGGGGCGGCTGGTGCTGGCCGATGCGCTGGCACTGGCGGATGAGGAAACACCGGACTGCCTGATCTCGATGGCCACTTTGACCGGTGCGGCACGGGTGGCCGTGGGACCGGACCTTGCCCCCTATTACACCGATGACGACAGCATGGCGGCGACATTGGCCGACAGCGGCGCGGCGGTGGCCGATCCACTGTGGCGGATGCCGTTCTGGGAGCCTTACGAATCCATGATCGAACCCGGCATTGCCGATCTGGACAACGCGCCCAGCGGGGGTTTTGCGGGGTCCATCACCGCCGCGCTATTCCTGCGCCGCTTTGTCGATCAAACCCCGCGTTATGTGCATTTTGACATCTACGGCTGGCAACCCAGCGCCGCCCCCGCCCGCCCCAAAGGGGGCACCGGTCAGGGTGCGCGGGCGATCCTTGAAGCCCTGCCAAAGGTGCTGAACCTATGAGTGATCGCCGGACCTTGCCAGAAGAATTGCGCAACAGTGGCGAGGTGATGAGCATTGCCGCATCTGTGGCCGATCTGCGGGCCGTGCCGGACGGGAAACGCGACCGCCAGATGATCTATGGCGAGGATTTCCGCGTGGTCGAGACGCGCGGGGAATGGGCCTATGGCTGTGCACAAAAGGACGGCTATGCGGGGTATCTGCGCCTTGACGATCTGGAAGCGCGGCGTGAACCCACGCATTTCGTTTCCGCCCGCAGTTCCCACATCTACCCCGAACCCGATTTCAAATCCGAAGCCATTGCCGCCCTCAGCTTCGGATCGCGGCTGGAGGTTACAATCGAGGATGATCGCTTTGCCGAATTGGCCAGCGGTGGCTTTGTCCCGCGCCCGCATATCACACCCGTTGACCAGTTGTTTGACGATCCGATCGAGGTGGCGGAACGTTTCATGGGCGTGCCTTACCTGTGGGGCGGCAACAGCATCTGGGGGCTGGATTGTTCCGGTCTGGTGCAGGTGGCTTTGCTGTCCTGCGGGGTGGATTGCCCGGGGGATGCCGATATGCAGCAGGCCAGCGTTGGGGTGGCGATTGGCGACAATGTGAAACCGCAACGGGGCGATCTGTTTTTCTGGAAGGGTCATGTGGGCCTGATCCGTGATGAAAACACCCTGCTGCACGCCAACGCCTGTCATATGGCCGTGGTGGACGAGCCACTGGATCAGGCCATCAAGAGGATCGAAGCACAGGGCGACGGGCCGGTGACAGGACGGCGACGGCCGGTTTTTCAGACATAAATCTATACTGATATATCTATAACCCGTTGTTTATTGTAATATATTGATCGGAGAACATATCTACTAAACCGGTTTAATGGATATGTCAGGAACACAAAAACCCGCGGATTTCACACCCCAACAATCAGATAACCGCGCGGATCAGCTTCTTTTCCAGAACAGCCAAGACTGTTTTCAGATCCGCACCACGTTTCAGGATACGCCCGTCCATCCCGACAACCGCATACATCCCCTGTTTATGCCGCAGCTTCGGGCGCTTTTCGATCCGGTACAGCGGGTGTTCCGCCGTGCGCCGGAATACCGAAAACACAGCCAGTTCCCGCAAACAGGAAATACCGTAGTCACGCCATTCCCCCGCCGCCACCATCCGCCCGTATAGCGACAGGATCACACCCAGTTCCTTGCGATCAAAAGCCACCTGTTGCGGGGCGCGGGATAAGGGTGTCGGGGTGTTCATAAGGAAACTTTGACCCGTGAGCGTGTGAAAATCAAGTCTGCCCCACTATTGCCCAATCAATTCCTTTGGGTTGCCCGATTTGAGGGTGATAACAACTTAATAGCGAAACGCCGCGTCGGTGTCGCAGATTCATTGCCCCCATCAGCTCGTGATGCTGGCGCGGATTTCGCAGTAAAACCCTGTCCTGAAAATGGGCGGGGTTTTTACTTTATTGGAAACGATTTTCAAATCCGTGGTTATCGGGGGGCGTGGTTTCATCACCCAACCATTTTTCCGAGGCCGGAACCAATGCGCTGTAAGCATCCGCAACCAGTTTACGAGGGTTCGGAATTTCAGCATCCGCAGGCATCAGTTCTGCCGGAACATCAGGATAGCGCAACACGATCCGGCGCCATCGGTGGATCAGCAACATCCGCGCGGCCATCGCGTCCAACGGGGTCAGCGTCACCCCTTTCAGCGCATTTACATCCGCCTCCAAAGCCCCCAATGCCGCACGATGATCCGGTGTCAAAACCCGTTCGGCGGCCGTTTGGGGAAACGAGGTTAACGCACCGGTTAGGCAAATATGGTCGGGCATTTCAGGCGACCGGTCAGCAGGTATCAGCCACAGATGGGGGGCGACAGAAATGCCCTTGGCAGGGGTGGCCTTACCCCTTGCCATCACCCATTGCTTTACCTTGCCTTCCTGTGGGGCGGCGTAGATATCAACGGCGGCTTGGGTGATTTCCGCCTGCCCGCTTTTGCTTAGCCGATAAAAACTGTTGCGCCCCTCACGATCCCGCTGCACCCAGCCATCGCTGGTCAACCGCGACAGGGCCGTGCGCAGGGCGCCCGCCTCGACCCCCACGCGTTCCAGCAGTTCTTGCAGTTGCAAGGTGGCAATGCGCCCGCCACGGTGCTGCACCGCGTCGCCAAATATGGTCACAACCAGCGACCAGACGCGGGGGCGGCCCTCGGCATGGAAGGCGTTTATCAGGGGTTCAATCGGATCCATTCC
>WGBJ01000193.1 GCA_015494385.1 Marinosulfonomonas sp. | reverse complement strand
ATTTCGCCAATCGTGGTTGGCCTGATGTGGCGCTATATGTACCACCCGACTGTCGGGTTTTTTAACCGCACGCTGAAAAGATTGGGGTTCGAGCCGATGCCCTGGTTGCTGGATGGCGATTGGGCCTTTGCATCGGTGATCATTGCCGACGTTTGGCAATGGGTGCCGTTCATCTTCATTCTGTCGCTTGCCGCACTGCAAACCCTTCCGCAATCGGTGATGGAAGCCGCGCGCATTGACGGGGCAAACGGCTGGCAAAGCATCCTTTATATCAAACTGCCACTGATGATGCCGGTTCTGGTTATCACCTTCCTTCTGCGCCTGATTGATTCATTCAAGGTTCTGGAAGTGATCCTTGTGCTGACCAACGGCGGCCCCGGTCTGTCAACCGAGGTTATGGCCCTGCGCATCATGCGCACCGCCACGGAATTCCGCGAACTGGGTGTGGCGGCGGCGATGTCGAACATCCTGCTGATGATGCTGCTGTTTCTGACGGTCGCCATGTTCCTTTATAACAAGGCCACAGAAATGCGCGCAATGCGCCTGAAAAATCTAGCGGCGGAGGAGGCGTAATGGCCCAGAAATCCTACGACAAACAAAACCCCGCCTTTTACGCCCTGCTGGTGGCTCTGGTCTTTATGGCTGTGGGGCCGATCATCCTGATGCTGTCGACATCGTTGAAGCTGACCGTCGATATCATGTCGGACACCTCGAGCCTGTTTTTCCTGCCGACGATCCGCAATTATGAAACCGTGTTGTGCAACGTGCTTTGGTACGAACCGCAGGGGCTGGATTATTGCAATCCCACCTTTGGCCGGGCCTTGGGCAATTCGCTGATCATCGCCATCACCTCGACAATTCTGACCCTGATCATTGGTTGCATGGCCGCATACGCATTGGTGCGGTTCCGCTTTATGGGGCGCGATACCGTTTCGCTGGTCACACTGATGACCCGCATGGTGCCGCCCGCCGTGCTGCTGGTTCCCATTTTCGGTATCTGGACATTCCAGTTCCAGATTGACGGCACACGCATGGGGATCATCCTGATCTATGTTGCGATGAACCTGCCCTTTGTCATCTGGATACTCCAAAGCTTTATCGTGCAGGTGCCGATCCAGCTGGAGGAAAGCGCGCGCATTGACGGGGCCGGCCCGTTGCAGGTTTTCTTTCTGATCGTGTTGCCGATCATCAAGCCCGGGCTGGCGGCGGCGTCGATCTTTACTTTCCGCATCGCATGGAACGAATTCCTGCTGGCCAATGCGCTGTCGAACCGGAACACACGCACGGTGCCGGTTACGATTGTGAATTCCCTGACCGAATATAATCTGGACTGGGGGGTGATCATGGCCACCGGCATGTTGCTGGCGATCCCGCCAATCATCTTTACCTTTGTGGCCTCGCGGCAGATCATCACCGGCATGACCGCAGGTGCGGTTAAAGGATAACCCGATGAAATGCGAAGTGTTGTTACTGGCCACGGTCGAAACCAAACAGGAAGAGATCGACTATCTGGCTAAGGCCCTGACCCATCTGGGCATATCAGCCCGCGTCATTGATATTTCGCTGGGGTCCGGTGGCGCCGTCTGGAGCCCGCGTGAAAAGATCGCCGCGATGGATCATGTGGTGGAGCGCACCATCCCTTTGCTGCAACAGGCCACCACCGAACGTAACGCGGTTGTTGTCGGGCTGGGGGGTGGAACCGGCGGCGATATCATCATGCGGGTGATGCACCATTTGCCAATGACCAGCCGCAAGATGCTGATTTCCCCGATGCCGTTTGATCCACGAGCCGAGGTGGCGGACAGTTCAATCATTCTGCTTCCCACGCTGGTCGATATTTGCGGGCTGAACACTATTTTGCGGCAGGTGCTGGACAACGCCGCCGCAATGATTGCCGGCCTGTGCGATACCGAACAGGGGGTGGCAACCAGTACCCCATCCATCGCCATCACCGCCCTTAGCGCGTTGTCCGGCGCCACGCAAAACATTGCATGTGGTCTGCGGGCGCTGGGCCATGAAACCACTGTGTTCCACGCCAACGGTTTTGGCGGTGCGACTTATGCCCGATGCACGGCGGATGGTGGTTTCAAGGCTGTTGTCGATGTCACCACCCACGAACTGACCCGCATGCTGTTTATCGGCAGTCACACCGCGATGCCCACCAGATTTACCGCCGCCAGCGATATGGGTCTGCCGCAGGTCATCCTGCCCGGCGGGGTGAATTTTCTGGGGTTTGAACGGCTGGAATCCGTGCCGCCGCAATATCTGGAACGCCCGCATTACCAGCATTCGCCACTGTTCACCCATGTCAAACTGACCACCGATGAAATGGCCCATCTGGCTGTGGTTCTGGCAACCGATCTGAACCATGCCACCGGCAACATCGAACTGATCGTGCCGATGGGCGGCTTTTCCAGCGAAGATGCCCCCGGCGGCGCAATCGAAGACCCCGAATTGCGGCAAATATTCTGGCAAAAGGTTTCCGAAACCCTGAAGCCCCACGTCCGCCTGACACAGCTGGACAGCCATATTTCCGACCCCGAAACCGCGCAGGTGGCGATTGACGCCCTGTGTGACATGCTCTGACGAAGGACACATGATGAAACCCGATGTAAACGATATCGAATGTAAAAAAGACGCCCTGATTGCCACGGCCCGCCGCTGTTTTGATGTGGGCATCCAGACCAACGCAGGTGGCAACCTGTCGGTGCGCCTGTCCTCGGCCGATGCGATTATAATCAAACCTTCCGGCGTGGGTTTTGCCGAATGCACCCGCGATAATCTGCAACTGGTGCATCTGGACGGCACGGTCGAGCCATCGGCGTACAAGCCCTCAAAGGATCTGGAGTTTCATCTGGACCTTTACCGCATCCGTCCCGACATCAACGCCATCGTGCATTGCCACAGCCCATGGGCCACCGGATACGCCAGCGCCGGTCTGGAAATCCCGTGCCTGACCGTGCAAACGATGGAGAAAATCGGCCGCCTGCCGCTGATCCCGTTGTCATCGAACGGCGGTCCGCAAACCGCCGCCGACATCAGCCCGTATTTTCAGGATGTGACCGTGCGTGCCGCCATTCTGGCCAACCACGGCACCATCGGCGTTGGCCCCACCTTGATGGCCGCACAGTATCTGGCCGAGATCATCGAGGAAACCGCCCATGTCGCCTATGTCCGCGACACGCTGATGGCGGCGCATGGCAAAACCGAAGCAGACCTGCCGAAATACGCGACGCAAAAAGATGCAGAGGCGGATCTGGCGGGGAAATAATTTACCGCTAAAACCCGTGCCTGACATCGTGGAGCAGGGGTCGGAATTTCCGCGGATTTGGGGATGCTTTGACCATTTGAAAACCGGTTACGACAAGCCTGCCATTTCGGCGGGCTTGTTCCGTTTTGGGGCTCTCTTTGGGTTCGATAATGCTTGGAACGTTAATTTCCGGTGCTCAAAATCAGGAAATTACTTTTGAAAAACAAAGGGGTGGTCGAAACTCCCCTTTCTACTAAACTTTTAGTTTGACAGAAGCCAAACGCGGTCCGACTATGATTGCAGTCGCCGCCTGACGGCGAACATATAAAGATTTGGGAGGAATTGAGATGCGAAAGTATCTGCTATCCGCCGTTGCGGTTGCTGCCGTAATTGCGGGCACACCAGCGGCATTTGCCGATCAGGCTGCCGCGATGAAATGGATTGATCAAGAGTTTCAGCCATCATCACTTAGCAAGGAAGAACAAGCCGCCGAGATGGATTGGTTTATCTCGGCTGCAGCGCCTTTTGCAGGGATGGAGATCAATGTTTTGTCGGAAGGAATTCCGACGCATTCCTATGAATCCGAAGTGCTGACCAAGGCTTTCGAGGAAATCACCGGCATCAAGGTGAACCACCAGATTCTGGGCGAGGGCGAGGTCGTTCAGGCCGTGCAGACCCAGATGCAAACCGGTCGTAACCTGTATGACGCCTATGTGAATGACTCCGATCTGATCGGCACCCATTCACGTCTGCAACTGGCCTATAACCTGACCGACTGGATGGCGGGCGAAGGCAAGGATGTGACAAACCCCGGACTGGATCTGGCCGACTTTATCGGCACCCAGTTTACCACGGGGCCGGATGGCGATCTGTATCAACTGCCCGATCAGCAATTTGCCAACCTATACTGGTTCCGCAAAGACTGGTTTGACCGCGAAGACCTGCAAACCGCGTTCAAGGCTAAATACGGCTATGATCTGGGCGTGCCGGTGAACTGGTCTGCCTATGAAGACATCGCCGAGTTCTTCTCGAACGACGTCAAGGAAATCGACGGGGTGCGTATTTTCGGCCATATGGATTACGGCAAACGCGCGCCTGATCTGGGCTGGCGCATGACCGATGCCTGGCTGTCGATGGCTGGCGCCGGTGACAAAGGCGAACCGAACGGCATTCCGGTGGACGAATGGGGGATTCGCATGGAAGCGGGCACCTGTAATCCAGTGGGCGCAAGCGTGACCCGTGGTGGCGCGGCCAACGGCCCTGCGGCGGTTTACGCGATCCGTAAATGGGATGAATGGCTGCGTAAATATGCACCACCCGGCGCGGCTTCGTTTGACTTTTACCAGTCACTTCCGGCCCTGTCGCAAGGCAACGTGGCGCAGCAAATCTTCTGGTACACGGCCTTTACCGCCGACATGGTAAAGCCGCAATCCGAAGGCAACAACACGGTTGATGCCGATGGCAAACCGCTGTGGCGCATGGCCCCCAGCCCGCATGGGCCTTATTGGGAAGAAGGCCAGAAAGTTGGCTATCAGGATGTAGGATCGTGGACCATTCTGAAATCCACCCCTGTTGATCGTGCCAAGGCGGCGTGGCTCTATGCGCAGTTCGTGGTGTCCAAAACAGTGGACGTCAAGAAATCACATGTGGGTCTGACATTCATTCGCGAAAGCACAGTGAATGACGAAAGCTTTACCGAACGCGCACCGCGTCTTGGCGGGTTGGTCGAATTCTATCGCTCGCCCGACCGCGTTGCATGGTCGCCCACAGGCATCAACGTGCCGGATTATCCGAAACTGGCGCAAATCTGGTGGCAGCAAATCGGTGACGTGAATTCGGGTGCCTTTACACCGCAACAGGCGATGGACCGTCTGGCGGGTGAAATGGATATCACCATGGCCCGGATGCAGGCCGCTGACGAGGCCGCCAATGTCTACGGTGGTTGTGGTCCGCGCCTGAACGAGGAACGCGATGCCGAATACTGGCTGTCCCAGCCGGGCGCACCAAAGCCAAAGCTGGACAACGAAAAGCCACAAGGCATGACTGTCAACTATGACGATCTGGTTGCCCGCTGGGCCCAGAACTAGGGCTTATCCCTGACATGAAGCTCCGGGGCTGAACACGGCCCCGGAGACGCCTGACCAACAGGCCCCTTGTCGCGAAAAGAACACCAAAAATGACCCTTGAGTTACAGAACATCACCAAACGCGTCGGTGCCATTACCCACATCAAAGAAACGTCGCTGCGCCTTGAGCCGGGGCATTTCAATGTGTTGCTGGGGGAAACGGGCGCAGGCAAGACATCCTTGATCAAACTGATGGCAGGACTGGATCGTGTAAGTAGTAGCAAGATCCTGATGAACGGCGAGGACGTGACCCGCCAGTCACCGCAAAAGCGCAACATTGCGCTGGTGCACCAGTTTTTCATGAACTACCCGCATTGGACGGTTTATGACAACATCGCCTCGCCCTTGCGGGTGGCCGGTATGGCGAAAAGCGAAATTCAGGGGCGGGTGGAAGAGGCCGCCGATATTTTGCAACTGCGCCCGATGTTGAAACGCTATCCGCATGAATTGTCGGGCGGGCAGCAACAGCGCACCGCACTGGCCCGCGCGATTGCCAAGGAAAGCAAGGCGGTGTTTCTGGACGAACCCCTTGCCAATCTGGATTACAAACTGCGCGAGGAATTTCGCGAACAACTGCCCGAACTGTTTGCCGGGCGCGGGGCTGTGGTGGTTTATGCCACGTCCGAGCCTGAAGAGGCCCTGTTGCTGGGTGGCTGGACCGCTTTGATGCATGACGGCAGGGTCACGCAATTCGGTCCCACCGCCGAAATCTATCGTGCGCCACAGGATTTGTTGTCGGCGCAGGTGTTCTCCAACCCGCCGATCAACCGCGCCGAAATCACCAAAACCGCTGATCGGGCCTATCTGGACGAAACCGTCAACTGGCCACTGACGGGGGATGCCGCTGCCCTGCCGGACGGGACGTATCAGGTGGCGATCCGCCCTGATTATGTAACGCCCACCCCGCCTGATGCGGATGCGGTCAAACTGGCAGGGACGGTTCAGGTGACAGAACTAAGTGGCTCGAAAAGCTCGATCCAGTTT
>WGBJ01000192.1 GCA_015494385.1 Marinosulfonomonas sp. | reverse complement strand
ATACTCGGTTGCGCTTTGGACATATTCGCGGAACACAACTTCTGCGTATTTCCCGTTCAGGATCAGTGGGTTGTTTTTAACAAACCCCGATACCTCGGTGACGGTGCGACGGTTGCGCCGTTCCTGCCCTGTGGTCACAACCAGCGGCCGTGTTTCACCGAAGGATGCAACAGCCTCGAGCCGTTTGCGGCTGATCCCCTGGCTGACAAGATAGTTCACAACAGCACGAGCGCGGCGCAGACCCAGACGCTTGTTATAAGCGTTCGATCCGACCAGATCGGTGTGGCCATAGACCCGGAAGCGTACTTCGGGGAACTGGCGGATCCAGTCTGCCTGTTTGCGCAGGGCTGCTTTTGCCGTTTCGTCCAGCTGTGCGCTGTTGAAGGCAAAGTTCACTGTCGAGGGAACCTCGGCTGCAAAGCGTTTGGACAGGTTGACTGCGTAGTTCCGTTGGCCGGTCTGGACCAGCATGTTGTTCATGGTCGGGTTGCCAAAACCACCCTCGTCCAATTCAGCGCCGGCTTCGGCAAAGAAGGATTCAGTGATCAGGGTTTCCTTGGAACAACCGGCCAAAGCGGCAACGCTTGCAACGGTCAGGATGATTTTCATGTTGGTTTTCATAGTCCTACTCCATCACATAGCCATATGAGCCGGTGAAATCCTGCCGGGCAACTTCGCCGGCAGCGCCTGACAGGCGTCTGCCTGCAACACGGCCATTCAGGAACAACTCGTTTTCAGTCGGGATGCGGATACGGTCCGTTGGCAAGGCAAGGGCTTCGCCGCGGGTCGGGGTCACCAGATGCGGGGTGATGATGATCACCAGTTCAGACTGGCTTCTTTGATATTCCGTGCTGCGGAACAGGGCGCCCAGAATTGGGATGTCACCCAACCACGGAACCTGCACGTTATTATCGCGGAAATCATCTTGAAGCAGCCCGGCAATGGCAAAGCTGTCACCATCACGCATTTCAACTGTTGTTGAAGTTTCGCGGGTGCGGAAGCCAAGGGCCTGTTCGCCGTTGTTGCCAACCGGCGCTGCCACTGTTGGGTCAATTGAACTGACAGCCGCCTTCATCGAGATATTGATGATATCGCCATCGACAACACGGGGGGTAAAGTTCAACTGAACGCCAAAGGGTTTATATTGAATGGTGATGGTCCCGTTATCTTGCGGTACGGGAACGGGAATTTCACCACCGGCAAGGAAGGTTGCTTCCTGACCGGACAGAGCAATCAAGTTCGGCTCGGCCAATGTGCGAACAATACCTTTGCTTTCAAGGGCCTCAAGCATCACGCTCATTTGTGTCCCGCTGAAAATTACACCACCAGCGGCTGTTGCACTCAACCCGTAGGCTGGAACGATACTGGTCAGGCCTGTTAAGGGGCTTGTCGTAGCTGTGCTAACCAAGCCGCCTGAACCGCCACCACCGACGGCATCAGCACCACTGAAAATCAAACCGCCAGAAAGCTGTTTGCTGACCGAGCGGCTCATTTCGGCGAAGCGAACCTTCAGCATCACTTGCTGGGTACCGCCAACGCTCATCAGGTTGGAAACACGTTCCGGTGCATAGCGGTTGGCCAGATCAAGCGCGCGATCCAGCTTTGCGGCGCTGGATACGGTGCCAGACAGGACGATGCCGTCATTGGCTGTGCGCACTTCAATCGGCTCGCCTGGCAGGATCTGCCGCAGACGTTCCTTGAATTCGCGCATGTCAGGGGTAACCTGCACATCAACATTGGTGATCAGGCTGCCATCGGCCCCCAATAGTGTCAGCGTTGTGCGCCCGGGCAATTTGCCCAGCACATAAATATTGCGGTCTGACAATGTTGAAATATCCGCGATCCCGGGGTTTGCCACTGAAACCTCGGCAAAGGGGACATCGCTTTCAACAACCACGGCGCTATTCATAGGAATATTCAGTGCGCTGGATGTTGCTCCGCGCATAACGCGAAGCGTTTCAGCCCCAGCGGGTGCTGGGACCGTTGTAACAGTAAGGGCAAAACCCAATAGGGTTGCCTGGATAAACGTATTCATTTTCATTGTGACCTGCCTCTCTGATCACTGCTCGGTTGCGGGTCTCTATTCGCCCAATTACCCGAGACAATGCAGTAACCTGATTTTTATTTCAAGAATCAAGTGGTTGATGGGGATTGCTTATGTGTATAATCCGCAACACCACACCAATTCTTGGGGTAGGTAGCCTTTTTCCATCTATATACAGTAACTGTTTTTCCTGTGCATTGGGGGCGAATCTGGAAACGTGTTCAAACACTTAAAATACAACCACAGGGAGATCGCTTGCAAATCTACACTGGTATTTTCAATTCAGACCTACCGGTTTTTCCACGCCTGCGTGCGCTTCAATAACCCTTTTGACAGGATCAGGTGCAGGATTTTTGCCGCCGCAGTGGTGTAAAAGATCATCATCCCCATTGCCGCTGCCGGCGCAATATCGCCCGCGTCGTCCATATTCAGCACCGCCACCGAGGCCAGCGTGGTTTTGGGTGAATAGAGGAACACCACCGCCGACACCGTGGTCATGGCATTGACGAACAAGTAGATCGAGATGTCCAGAATGGCGGGCAGGGACACCGGCACGGTGACCCGTGTGAACAGCTTCATGGTGGGCTGTTTCAGGGATGCGGAAACGGATTCAAACTCGCGGTCGATCTGTTTCAGGGCCGTCACCGCCGTCAGGTGTGACACGGTATAGAAGTGGGTGACAGTACAGACCACAAGGATGGTCATAGTGCCGTAGATCACGTTCAGCGGGTTGTCCGGGTTGTTGAAGAAGAAAATATAGGCCAGCCCCAGCACCATGCCCGGAATGGCCATCGGCAGCATCGCGAACATCTGGAATATGGACCGTCCGGTTTTGAAGCCGCTGGATTTTTCCACCAGATAGGCGCCGAAAAAGATCACCGAGGTGCCGATGATCGCCGTCAACAGCCCCAGCCGGATCGAATTGAAATAGGATTTCCAGCCGCCGCCGTCCATTTTGTCGAACTGGTAATTGTTCAGACTAAGGGACAGGTCATAGGGCCAGAACTTGATCAGCGCGGCGTATTGGCAGATGGCAAGGATGCCGACGATGAACAGGGCTACCAGCGCCGAGTAGGCAAAAAAGAAGTTGTCGGTCTTGCTGTTGGGCGTTGGCTGGTACGGGACCGACCGCGCCGAAAGCTGCGCCACCTGTTTGCTTTGCACATAGCGATCAATGGCAAAGGCGAAAATCGCCGGGATCACCAGCACCACGGACACTACCGCGCCCATCTCGAAATTCTGCTGGCCGATCACCTGTTTATAGATGTCCACCGCCAGCACATTGAATTGCCCGCCAATCACCTTGGGCAGGCCGAAATCGGTGATCACCAGATTGAATACCACAAAGGCCGCCGAAATCAGTCCGTAGCGTGCCGCAGGTATGGTGACCGTCCAGAAGGTGCGCCAGCGGCTGGCGCGCAGGGATATGGCGGCCTCGTACAGGCGGCCATCCGAAATGGCCAGTGCGGTGGATATGATCAGGAAGGCATGCGGGAAGGTGAAAAAGACCGAGCCGATGACGATACCGATTGGCCCATAGATACTGGCCCCGAACAGCAGTTCCTTCATGATCCCCTGATTGCCGAACAAATAGACCAGTGCGATGCCGGGCAGCAGGGATGGCACCAGAATGGGCGCCATAGCGATCAGCCGGAACGCCCCCTTGAAGCGCATGCAGGACCGGTTCAGCGCATAGGCGAACCAGAAGGCCAGCGAGACCGTGATCACCGTGCTGATGGCGGCGATGAACAGGGAATTCTTGATCGAATTGAACAGGGCCGGGGTCGAGAAATAGTTGATAAAGTTGCTGACCCCTGTGGCTTTGACGGGGCGCAGTTGCACGCGGCGAAAATCGTTGCTGGTCAGTTCCAGCCAGTCGGTGCCTTCGTGCAGGGTTGAGCCGACCAGAAACCGCCCGTCCGCCGTGGTGTTGCGGATCTTGTACATCACGGGGCTGCGGAAACTGAAATCGGGGAAGAATTTGGTCAGGGC
>WGBJ01000191.1 GCA_015494385.1 Marinosulfonomonas sp. | reverse complement strand
CTCTATACCAAGGGGCGGCATGGATGAGCGGGATGTGGTACCCGGAAGAGGCCGAGGTGCCTTATAAGGTGACGCCGATGGGCTGGGTTCGGGTGGTGCTGCGGGTGGTGCCGATGCTGCTGGTTATTCTGGTCGGGCTGGCTGTGTTGCTAATGGTGCGTCTGGTTGAACGGCCATTGTTCGGGGCAAAGCGGCCAATCACCCCCTATATTACCCAGTTTGTTTGCAAATCCGCTTTGATTATCATGGGGTTGCGCCTGATTGTTACGGGTGAGCGGATGCAACAAAAGGGCGCTGTGGTGGCCAATCATGCGTCCTGGCTGGATATTTTCACCCTGAACGCGGCCAAACGGATTTACTTTGTCGCCAAATCCGAGGTGGCCAATTGGCCGCTGATCGGCTGGCTGGCGCGGGCCACCGGCACGGTGTTTATCGCCCGCCGCCCGCAAGATGCGAAAATCCATTTGCAAATCTTCGAGGAGCGGTTGAAAGCGGGCCATAAGCTGTTGTTTTTCCCGGAAGGGACTTCGACAGACGGATTGCGGGTTATTCCTTTTAAATCAACGTTGTTTCAGGCGTTCTTTGTGCCGGAATTGCGTGATATCATGCATATTCAGCCGGTAACGGTGAAATATACCGCCCCCGAAGGCGAAGAAGAGCGGTTTTACGGCTGGTGGGGCGATATGGAACTGGCCCCGCACCTGCTGAAAACGCTATCGGTGCGGCGCAATGGCTCGGTCGAGGTGATCTTTCATCCGCCGGTCAGGGTGGCGGATTTTGACGGGCGCAAGGCGCTGGCGAAACACTGCGAGGATGTGGTGCGGTCGGGGTTTAATACCTAAACCTCGGCCTGAACCACCGTCAAACCGTCCCGAAACCGGCGCATGTTTTCCTGATAGTGCAAAGCACTAGCTTTTAATCCGGCAATCGCGGTTTCATCCAGCGCGCGCACCACTTTGCCCGGCGCCCCCATCACCAATGACCCATCGGGAATTTCCTTGCCCTCGGTGATCAGCGCACCGGCACCGATCAGGCAATTCTTGCCGATCCGCGCACCGTTCAGCACTGTTGCCCCCATGCCGATCAGGGAATTGCTGCCGATGGTGCAACCGTGCAGCATGGCCTTGTGGCCGATGGTGCAATTCGCACCGATGGTCAGGGCATAGCCGGGATCGGTGTGCAAAACGCTGTTTTCCTGAATATTGCTGCCAGCGCCGACAAAGATCAGCTCGTTATCGCCGCGCAGGGTGCAGCCGAACCAGACAGAGGCGCCGGTTTGCAGCACCACATTGCCGATGATGTTGGCATCTGGCGCGATCCAGTAGTCGTCCTCGCTGGGCAGGGTGGGGGATTTACCGTCGATTGCATATAGGGTCATTGGCGTTCCTCGAATTCCTTGTTCAACGCGCGGATGTGGTCCATCAGCCAGGGTTGCTGGCTTTTGCGCATCCGTTCGGCCTGAATGATGGTTTTCAGCCGGTCTTCGGTTTCATCCAGATCATCATTGACCAGCACATAGTCGTATTCGTCCCAATGGCTGATTTCATCGCGGCTTTTCTTCATCCGTTCGGCGATCACCTCGTCGCTGTCCTGCGCGCGGGTGTGCAGGCGGCGTTCCAGTTCCGCGATAGATGGCGGCAGGATAAAGATCGACAGCACATGTTTGCCCAGCGCAGACGCGCGCACCTGTTGGCCGCCTTGCCAGTCGATGTCAAACAGCACATCGCGCCCCTCGTTGATGGCCTTTTCCACCGGTCCTTTGGGCGAGCCGTAGAAATTGCCAAACACCTTGGCATGTTCCAGCATCTCGCCGCTGTCCACCAGTGCCGCGAATTCGTCGTGGGATTTGAAATAGTAATCCTTGCCGTCCACTTCGCCCGGGCGCGGCGGACGGGTGGTGGCGGAAACGGAAAAGCCGATTGTCGGATCCCATTTGATCAGCCGCCTGGACAGCGTCGATTTCCCCGCGCCCGAGGGCGAGGACAGGATGATCAGTAACCCGCGCCGCTTATTCGTGCCGTTGCTCATTGTTCACTCCACATTCTGCACCTGTTCGCGCATCTGGTCGATCACTGCCTTCAGGTCAAGCCCGATCCGCGTCAGATCGACCGATTGCGATTTGGAACACAGGGTGTTTGCCTCGCGCATGAATTCCTGCATCAGGAAATCCAGCTTGCGCCCGATGGGGCCGGATTTGCCCATCAGGTCACGCGCGGCGTCCACATGGGCGCGCAGGCGGTCCAGTTCTTCCATCACATCGGCCTTGACCGCCAGCAGGGCCAGTTCCTGCGCCACGCGGTCCGGATCAGCGCCATCGGTGTTGTCCAGCACCCGCGCCAGATTTTCGCGCAGGGTTCTGGCCACATCATCGCGGCGGGCTTCGGCGGCTGTGGCGGCCTCGTTGGTCAGGACTTCGATCTGGTCGATCTGCTCGTGGATCACCTTGTCCAGCGCGGCGCCTTCGTTTCGGCGCATGGCGGTGAAATCTTCCAGCAGCGGCGGCAGATCCTTAAGCAAGGCCGCCAACAGGGGGCCAGTGTCGTCCTGCACCACAGAGGTATCGATCACCCCGCGTTGGGCCAGCACATCGGCGGCGGTGCAATGCACCAGCGTCAGATCACTGTCGGCGGCGGCATCCTCGATCCGCGACAGGGCGTCCAGAACGCGGGCCAGTTGCACATCGTTCAGGTTCAGCGGTGCCGATCCCTCATCGCGCTGCACCCGCAGGGTCAGGTTGATATTGCCGCGCCCCACCGATTTGGCGACCTGTTTGCGCACGGCAGCTTCCAGACCCTCCACCCAATCGGGCACCCGCAGGCGGATATCCAGCCCCTTGGCGTTGACGCTGCGGACCTCCCAAGCCCATGAAAACCCGTCGCTTTCGCCATTTCGGGCGGCGAACCCTGTCATTGATGTGATCATCGGCAGTTAACCATTTAACAATTTTTCCCCCGCAATTTTAGACAAACCGTGGCATATTAACCTGGCGGTAAGTATTGTGAGCATAGGGTTAACAGAGACATAACCCCGTCACAACAATGACGGCCCGCGATTTAGGTATCATTTGGCACGGGGTGTGTATCATGGGTAAATTCAGGGGTGGCCGCAAGGTGATTTCAATGTTGGGATTCAGGGAGCAGGTGCGTTTCCTTGAGATAAAACAGATCGAGGCCTATTGGGAAGGTCTGCGCATGGGCCGTCTGGTGCCCCTGCGCAGCGAGATCGACCCGCGCGGCATTGAACGGGCGCTGGAATATACCTTTATCCTTGAGCGTATTGCCCCCGGTCTGGGACGGTTCCGGCTGTCGGGGATGCATCTGAACGATCTGCTGGGGATGGAAGTGCGCGGCATGCCGTTTACATCCTTTTTCACCCCCGCGGCGCGCAATACGGTGACGGATGCGCTGGAGCATGTGTTTGACGGCCCGCAAGTGGCTGAACTGACGCTAACGGCGGAAAAAGGCATCGGCAGACCGGCATTGGACGCCAAGGTGATCCTGCTGCCCCTGCGCAGCGATCTGGGCGAGGTGACGCGCGTTTTGGGGGCTTTGGTGACGGACGGGCAGATTGGCCGCGCGCCGCGCCGGTTTGACGTGGCAGATGTGCAGATGAAGGCGCTGGAACGCGGCCATGCGCCGGCAACGGTGGCCGAACCGGCACCGGTTAAAACGCCGGTAGAAGGGTTTGCCGAAGGGCAGGCGCCTTACGCGACCCCCACAGAAAAAGGGTCGGATGATAAACACCCGACCCTTCGTTTGGTTGTCTCCAACGATTAAGCCCTTAGACCGCTTCAGCCTGTTTGCTTTGGCGCAGGTCCGACAGTTCTTCGGCCACCAGAAACGCCAGTTCCAGCGATTGGCTGGCGTTCAGGCGGGGATCACACGCAGTGTGGTAACGGGCCGACAGATCTTCGTCGGTGACAGCCCGCACGCCGCCGGTGCATTCGGTGACATCCTGTCCGGTCATTTCAAAATGCACACCACCGGGGACAGTTCCCTCGGCCTTGTGGATGGCAAAGAATTCACGCACCTCGCGCAATACGGAATCAAACGGGCGGGTTTTATAGCCCGAGGCCGATTTGATCGTGTTGCCGTGCATCGGATCGCAGGTCCACAACACATTGGCACCTTCCTCCTGAACCGTTTTGATCAGGCGGGGCAGGTGGTCGCCCACATTGCCAGCGCCAAAACGGGTGATCAGGGTCAAACGGCCTGCCTCGTTTTCCGGGTTCAGTTTGTTTAGCAGAACCTTCAGATCCTCGGTGGTCATGGTTGGCCCGCATTTCATACCAATCGGGTTTTGCACACCACGCAGGAATTCCACATGTGCGCCGTCGGGCTGACGGGTGCGGTCCCCGATCCACAGGAAGTGGCCGGAACCGGCAACCGGCACACCGGTGGTGCTGTCGATCCGGCACAGGGCTTCTTCGTATTCCAGCAACAGGGCCTCGTGACTGGTATAGAAATCAACCGTCTGCAATGTGTGGGCGCGGCTGCTGTCCACACCGGCGGCCTTCATGAAATCCAGCGTGTCGGAAATCCGTTGGGCCATTTCGCGATATTTGGCGGCGTTTTCCCCACGGGTGAACCCCATGGTCCAGGAATGCACCTGATGCACATCGGCATAACCACCTGTCGAAAACGCCCGCACAAGGTTCAATGACGCGGCCGCCTGTGTATAGGCCTGCAACATCTTTTGCGGGTTCGGGATGCGGGCCTCGGCGGTGAAGGGCAGATCGTTGATGATATCGCCACGGTAGCTGGGCAATTCCACGCCATCCACGGTTTCGGTCGGGGCGGAACGCGGCTTGGCGAACTGGCCGGCCATACGGCCCACTTTGACCACCGGCACCTTGGCGCCATAAGTCAGCACCATCGCCATTTGCAGCATCACTTTAAAGGTGTCACGAATGGTGTCGGCGGAAAACTCGGCAAAGCTTTCGGCGCAATCGCCGCCTTGCAGCAAAAACGCGCGCCCCTCGGCGGCATCGGCAAGGGCCGATTTCAGACGCCGGGCCTCGCCTGCAAAGACGAGCGGCGGATATTTAGCAAGCTGAGCTTCTACAGCATTCAGCGTGGCCTCGTCCGTATACTCGGGCATCTGTACCCGCGGTTTGTTCCGCCAGTCAGATTTTTGCCAATTTGTCATCGTCTTTGCTCCAGAAAATAAGTGTCAGAAAGGCAAAGTATAATCACGAATGCCCCAAGTGCCAACAGGGGAAATGCCCGTGCTGTAACAGAAGAAAATTTAGCCGCTGATATGGTTTTGCTTGATCGGAAATCACAAACCTGTTTCGGTAATTCAACCACTTGTTAAGGACGCCGCAAATGGATGTGAGTCGCCAGATCGTCGACATCGAAAACGAGCCGCAAAAGCCGCATCGTTTTGTGTTTGCCCTGCTGGACAGGTTTACCCTGATCAGCTTTGCCAGCGCGGTCGAGGCATTGCGGCTGGCCAACCGGATGTCGGGCCGAAACCTGTATGAAATCCTGTTCGTTGGCGAGAACGGGGATTTCGGCACCAGTTCGTCATTGGTGCAGATCAAGCTGGACAACGGATTTATCGAAACCAACCGGGACGACACGATCGTTTTGTGTGGCGGGCTGGATGTGCAAAAGGCAACCACCAAGCCGGTGCTGAACTGGCTGCGGCGCGAGGCGCGGCGCGGGGTGCGGATTGCCGGTTTGTGTACGGCAGCATATACTTTGGCGCGGGCCGGATTGCTGGATGGCAAACGCGCCACGATACATTGGGAAAATCAGGACAGTTTCGCCGAGGATTTCGACGAAATCGAACTGACCAAATCGGTCTTTGTGATTGATGGAAACCGGTATACAGCAGCAGGGGGGACGGCCTCGATTGATCTGTTTCTGACATTGATTGCCAATGAACACGGCGAGGATCTGGCCAATGCGGTGGCCGATCAGTTGATCTATTCCTCGATCCGCACAGATCGCGACACGCAACGCTTGTCTATTCCGACGCGCATCGGCGTGCGCCACCCGAAACTGGCCAGCGTGATCAAAATGATGGAGGGCAATCTGGAAGAGCCTATTTCCCCGTCGATACTGGCACGCGATGTCGGCATGTCCACGCGTCAGCTGGAGCGGTTGTTTCGCCGCTACCTGAACCGATCGCCCAAACGCTATTATATGGAATTGCGGCTGCAAAAGGCGCGCAACCTTTTGATGCAGACGGATATGAGCGTGATCAATGTGGCCTTGGCCTGTGGCTTTGCCAGCCCGTCGCATTTTTCCAAATGCTACCGCGCGCATTACAGCACCACACCTTATCGCGAACGGGGCGCACAAGGGTCGCATGATCCGGGATAGCGATTCCCCGAATAGGGCCATGTCAATTCGGGCGGATTGATCTGATCCGGCAAATGCGGGAAAACTGCCGGAAAAATACCGGATACTGGGTAGATCGAACCCCAAAACAACGGTTTCAACCCCATTAACCCCGTGATTTATGGCTCTAATTACTTTTCTTTTGACCGCAGGCCGAATAGGTTCGGGGCCGGACTTATAGTTCTAACATGGGAGAAGAACATGAAAAAGCTGCTACTGGCGACCGCATCCGCGGCGCTTATGGCTGGTACTGCATTTGCAGGTAGCCACTCGAACGAAGTTAAAATCGGTGTGATCCTGGGCTTTACCGGCCCGATTGAATCGCTAACACCCCACATGGCCGACGGCGCCGAACTGGCGATGAAAGAAGTCACAGACTCGGGCCTGCTGCTGGGCGGCAAAACCGTAACTTCGGTTCGCGCTGACTCGACTTGCGTTGATTCCGCTGCTGCAACCGCTGCTGCCGAACGTCTGGTCACATCCGATGGCGTCAAGGCCATCATGGGCGCTGACTGTTCCGGCGTAACCGGCGCGATCCTGTCGAATGTTGCTGTGCCAAACGGCATCGTAATGATTTCGCCATCCGCCACATCGCCTGCATTGTCGACAGCCGAAGATAACGGTCTGTTCTTCCGCACAGCCCCGTCTGATGCGCGCCAAGGCGTTGTGATGAGCGACATCCTGATGGAGCAGGGCATCAAATCTGTTGCGCTGACCTATACAAACAACGACTACGGCAAAGGTTTGGCCGATGCGTTCCAGACCGCGTATGAAGCGGCTGGCGGCACAGTCACCATTTCCGCAGCCCACGAAGATGGCAAAGCCGACTATTCGGCCGAAGTTGGCGCGCTGGCCGCTGCCGGCGGTGACCGTCTGGTTGTTGCAGGTTACATCGACCAGGGTGGGGCCGGCATCGTTCGTGCCGCACTGGACACCGGCGCGTTTGACACGTTCCACTTCCCTGACGGTATGATCGGCACCGCGCTGACCGACAATTTCGGCTCCGACATTGACGGCTCGACCGGCCAGCATCCCGGCACAGACAGCCCGGGTGCTGCCAAATACGAAGCCATGGTAAACGGCGCCTTCGAGGCAACGTCGCCTTTCTCGCCTGAATCCTATGATGCTGCTGCGCTGATCATGCTGGCGATGCAGGCTGCCGGTTCGGCAAACTCGGAAGACTTCAAAGGCAAGGTGATGGAAGTTGCCAACGCGCCCGGCGAGCAAATCTTCCCTGGTGAATTGGCCAAAGCGCTGAAAATCCTGGCTGACGGTGGCGACATCGATTATGTCGGTGCAACCGCGGTTGAACTGATCGGGCCTGGTGAATCCGCTGGTAACTACCGCGAGATCATCATCAAGGATGGCAAGGTCGAAACAGCCAGCTACCGCTAGTCTTGTAGCCACTAAATAACTGTAAACAGCCCGAAACGTTTTCGGGCTGTTTGCGCACATAAGCCACAAGGCCGAAACGGTCGGGGCAAGGGGATGACTATATGATCGTCGTAGAAGACGTCTCGAAACACTTTGGCGGTTTTCGCGCTGTGGACGGGGCAACGATGCAGATTGCCGAGGGCTCGATCACGGGTCTGATTGGCCCGAATGGCGCTGGTAAAACCACTCTTTTCAACGTGATAGCCGGGGTTCTTAAACCGACTGGCGGTCGCGTAACCATGCAGGGCGAGGATATAACCGGCCTGCCGCCGCATGAATTGTTCCACAAGGGGCTGTTGCGCACCTTCCAGATCGCGCATGAATTTTCGTCGATGAGCGTGCGGGAAAACCTGATGATGGTGCCCGGCGGGCAATCGGGTGAAAACCTGTGGAACACATGGTTCCACCGTGGCCGCATCGCACAGGAAGAAGCCGCGCTGCTGAAAAAGGCTGACGAGGTGCTGGAATTCCTGACCATCGACCATCTGAAGGACGAAAAGGCGGGCAACCTGTCTGGCGGGCAGAAAAAGCTGCTGGAACTGGGCCGCACCATGATGGTGGACGCCAAGATCGTGTTTCTGGACGAAGTGGGCGCAGGCGTGAACCGCACGCTATTGAACACCATTGGCGATGCCATTATCCGCCTGAACAAGGAACGCGGCTATACCTTTGTGGTGATTGAACACGACATGGATTTCATTGGCCGCCTTTGTGATCCGGTGATCTGTATGGCCGAGGGCAAGGTTCTGGCCGAAGGCACACTGGACGAGATCAAGGCAAACGAGCAGGTGATCGAGGCCTATCTGGGCACAGGCCTGAAAAATAAAGTGAAAGAGGAGGCCGGGGCATGAGCATTATCCTGCGCTGCCCCGGACTGCGATCCGGGGTCTTTGGGGTGATATGCAAGCAGGTCCCGGATCAGGTCCGGGACAACGGGGGTTGCCATGTCTGAACCGTTTCTGATCGGCGACGCCATGACCGGTGGCTATGGCAAAGGCCCCGATATTCTGCACGAATGCACCATTGCCGTGGACAAGGGGCAGATCGCCGTGATTGTCGGCCCGAACGGTGCCGGTAAATCCACTGCGATGAAGGCGGTGTTCGGGATGCTGAATGTACGTTCCGGGTCGGTGCGTCTGGGCGGTGAAGACATCACCAACCTGTCGCCGCAGGCCCGCGTGGGCAAGGGCATGGCCTTTGTGCCGCAGACCCACAATATTTTCACCGGCATGACGGTTGAAGAAAACCTTGAAATGGGCGCGTTTTTGCGTCGCGACGACATTTCCCACACGATGGAGCAGGTTTACGAGCTGTTCCCGATCCTGAAGGACAAACGCTACCAGATGGCCGGCGAATTGTCCGGCGGGCAGCGTCAGCAGGTGGCCGTGGGCCGCGCGCTGATGACACGGCCGCAGGTTCTGATGCTGGACGAACCCACCGCAGGGGTTTCACCGATTGTGATGGACGAATTGTTCGACCGCATCATCGAGGTTGCCCGCACCGGTATTTCCATCCTGATGGTCGAGCAAAACGCCCGCCAGGCACTGGAGATCGCCGACAAGGGCTATGTTCTGGTGCAGGGCCGCAACCGGTTCACCGACACGGGGCAGGTTCTGTTGAATGACCCCGAAGTGCGCAAAAGCTTTTTGGGAGGGTAGGGGCATGAGATTTCTGATTGCATTCCTGATGCTGCCAACGCTGGCATGGGCGGGGGACGAATATGCCACCTGCCATTTCACCACCGAGTGTTTCGAGGGTGAAACCTGCACGGATACCGATTTCGGTTTCGTCGTGAACCATGATGACCAAACGGGCTTTGTCATCCAGACCGACGCCGAAAACATCGACGGGCTGGTGTTTGACAACCGTTTCCCTGACGAAACCAGCACGCTGATTGGTGCAACCGAAACGGCCTATCACATGCTGACCATCGCGCCGAAGGGCGCCGCACGCTATTCGGTGCAAATGCAGGGGCCGGTGGTGGTTTCCTATATGGGACAATGCGAGGGTATGAACTAATGGACTTCCTGAACGCGCTTGTGGCGCTTTCCAATTATGTGCTGATCCCCGCAATCGCTTACGGTAGCCAACTGGCGCTGGGGGCGCTGGGGGTGACGCTGATTTACGGCATCCTGCGGTTTTCCAACTTTGCCCATGGCGACACCATGGCCTTTGGCACCATGATTACCATCCTGTTCACATGGTGGTTTCAAAGCATGGGGATCAACCTTGGACCGCTGCCAACCGCCCTGCTGGCGCTGCCGTTCGGCATATTGGGCACGATGATACTGGTGCTGGTCACCGACCGGATGGTGTATAGGTTCTATCGAAAACAAAAGGCCGCACCGGTGATTTTCGTGATGGTGTCGCTGGGGGTGATGTTCATCCTGAATGGTCTGGTGCGCTTTATCATCGGGCCGGGCGATCAACGCTTTGCCGATGGCGAACGCTTCATCATGACAGCGCGGGAATTCAAGCATATGACCGGCCTGAAAGAAGGTCTGGCGCTGAAAACCACCCAAGGCATTACCGTTGTCACGGCTGTTCTGGTGGTGATCGCACTGTTCTGGTTCCTGAACCGCACCCGCACGGGCAAGAGCATGCGCGCCTTTTCCGATAACGAGGATCTGGCGCTGCTGTCGGGCATCAACCCGGAACGGGTGGTGGTCTATACATGGATGATCGTGGCGGCCCTGATCACCATTGCCGGTGTGCTGTATGGGTTGGACAAGTCCTTTAAACCGTTCACCTATTTCCAATTGCTGCTGCCGATTTTCGCCAGCGCGATCGTGGGTGGCCTTGGCA
>WGBJ01000190.1 GCA_015494385.1 Marinosulfonomonas sp. | reverse complement strand
GTCCTATAATCTGGCCTATTCGGTGCTGACCCCGTTAACCAACGGCGAAACCGGCCTGCAAATCCGCGCGAATGATCCGCGTATTCTGGATGGCGAAAATGCGTCGCCCTATACCAACCTGTTCGGGCTGGACATGAGCGCCTCTTACAAATGGGAGGTCTTTGGCCACCAGTTCACCTTCAACACAGGTTTCTATGTCTGTGCCGTGATCGCAGTTATTGCCTTCTACATCAGCTTGCGTATCTTCCGTTCGCCTTTCGGCATGATGCTGCGTGCCGTACAATCGAACCAGCAGCGCATGTCCTATACCGGCCTGAACCCCCGCCCCTACACATTGGCAGCCTTTGTGATCTCGGGCATGTATGCCGGTCTGGCCGGTGGTTTGCTGGCCTCGATGGACCCGCTGGCCGGTGCCGAACGGATGCAATGGACCGTTGGCGGCGAGGTGGTGATCATGACCATCCTTGGCGGCGCGGGCACCTTGCTGGGGCCGGTTCTGGGCGCGGGCGCGATCAAATATCTGGAAAACATCTTTTCCAAAATCAACGATACTGTTTTGCACGGCTGGTTCTCGGCTCTGCCCGACGGGATGGAGGATTTTCTGGTGACAATCATCCACCCCTTCGTTGGCAAAGGCTGGCACCTGACCCTTGGCCTGTTGTTCATGCTGGTCGTGACCTTCCTGCCCGGCGGGCTGGTTGAAGGCGGCAAACGCATCATGGGTCTGTTCAAACGCAAACCCAAAGGCGACGGGGATGACCCCGAGCACCACCCCCAATCCACGCCGCATGTGGCCGAGTAAGGAGAAACGATTATGGGTATCCTTGAAGTCAAAAATGTCGGCAAACGCTTTGGTGGTCTGCAAGCCCTGGGCGATGTGAACCTGTCGGTGGCCGAAAACACTGTGCATGCAATCATTGGCCCCAACGGGGCGGGCAAATCGACCCTGCTGAACGTGCTGGTCGGCAAACTGATCCCCGACACCGGATCGGTGATGTTCGACGGCCAATCCGTGCTGGGGCGCAAGCCGCATGAAATCAACCAGATGGGCATTTCCCGCGTGTTCCAGACGCCGGAAATCTTTGGTGATCTGACGGTGATGGAAAACGTGATGATCCCCTGTTTTGCACGGCGCGACGGATCCTTCCGCATGCACGCCTTTGAAACCGTGGCGCAGGAAGGCGACATCATTGATGAAGCCGAACACATGCTGGCGGATGTCAACATGCTGGACAAACGCGACATGCACGCGGCCAGCCTTTCGCGTGGTGACAAACGGCGGCTGGAAATGGCCATGTGTCTGGTGCAAAAACCGCGCCTGCTGCTGCTGGACGAACCCACAGCGGGCATGGCACGCGCCGACACCAACAACACCATTGAACTGCTGAAACACATCCGCGACACCCGCGACATCACAATGGCAATCATCGAACACGACATGCATGTTGTGTTTTCACTGGCCGAACGCATCACCGTTCTGGCGCAAGGCACGCCACTGGTCGAGGACACACCGGAAAACATCAAAGGCCACCCCAAGGTAAAAGAAGCCTACCTTGGCGAACAGGCGCAGGAATAAAACCATGAGCCAAACCGAAAACACCCCCTCTGCCCCCGCCTATTTCTCGGTCTCGGACCTGCATGCCTATTATGGCGAAAGCTATATCGTGCAGGGCATATCCTTTGACATCAAAGAGGGCGAGATTCTGGCCCTTCTGGGCCGCAACGGGGCTGGTAAAACATCGACCCTGCGCGCCATCGCCCGTCTGGACGATCCACAAATGACCCACGGCGAAGTCTGGCTGGATCACCAGCCGCTGCACGAAATGCGCGCCTATCAGGCAGCGCAAGCCGGCTGTTCGCTGGTGCCCGAGGACCGGCGCATCATCGCCGGCCTGACGGTCGAGGAAAACCTGCAACTGGCCCAGATCGTTGAACCGGTCGGCTGGCCGCTGGAACGCCTTTACGAATTGTTCCCCCGCCTGAAAGAGCGCCGCAAGCAAGAGGGCGTCATCCTGTCTGGCGGCGAACAACAGATGC
>WGBJ01000189.1 GCA_015494385.1 Marinosulfonomonas sp. | reverse complement strand
CTGCGGCGGCGTCGAACTATGTTTATTACGCCAACGGCAACAAGGCATCGCAAGAGTTTCTGGAAGAGGATGTAATCACCGATCCGGCGATTTACCCAAGCGAAGAAACCCTGAAGAACCTTTACACCACTCGGCCCTATCCACCCAAGGTGCAGCGGATTGTGACCCGTTTGTGGACCAAGATCAAATCCGGCATCTAAAGTAAGCGATCAAATACCCCCGCGCAGGCCATTGTCTGTGCGGGGTTTTGCATTTTCAGGGGGGAAATCAATGAATGATGCCAGTGCAAGCGGTGTTTTTGCACCCTGGGAAGACGCGGATGAAAAACCGCTGATCGAGTTTCGCAATGTGACCAAACGGTTTGGCGATTTCACCGCAATTGATGACCTCAGTATCAATATTTACAAACAGGAATTCTATGCCCTGCTTGGCCCCTCGGGCTGTGGTAAAACCACCCTGATGCGGATGCTGGCAGGGTTTGAAACCCCGACCGAAGGCCAGATATTGCTGGACGGTCAGGACATGGCGGCGGTGCCCCCCAACAAACGCCCCACCAATATGATGTTCCAGTCCTATGCACTGTTTCCGCATCTGACGGTGGCCGAAAACATTGCTTTTGGTCTGAAACGCTCGGACATGCCGAAATCGGAAATTGCCGGACGGGTGGAGGAAATGCTGCGTCTGACGCGGCTGGAGCAATTCGGCAAACGCAAACCGCACCAGATTTCCGGGGGCCAGCGGCAGCGTGTGGCGCTGGCGCGATCCTTGGCCAAGGCGCCGAAATTGCTGCTGCTGGACGAGCCGCTGGGCGCTCTGGATAAAAAGCTGCGGCAGGACACCCAGTTTGAGCTGATGGACATTCAGGAAAAAACCGGCACCACATTCGTGATCGTCACCCATGATCAGGAAGAGGCAATGACCGTTGCCTCGCGCATTGCCGTGATGGATGCCGGGCGGATCATTCAGGTGGCCACGCCGGACCGCCTGTATGAAAACCCCAATTCGGTTTACGTCGCCGACTTTATCGGTGAAATCAACCTGATCGAAGGCAAGGCCGACCCATTGGGCGACAAGCTGACCGAAATCCACTGGGCCGAGGGCGAAGCGCCGATCATCGGAACCGCGACAGAGGATCTGGCCAAAGGCACCGCGTGCCATTTTGCCATCCGTCCCGAAAAGGTGGCCATTTCCAGCGAACGCCCTGAAACCCACGCCAATGCGGTGCAGGGGCGGGTGCATGACATCGCCTATCTTGGCAATATCTCGACCTATCATGTCGAGCTGAAGAATGGCCAGATCATCAAGGCACAGGCCGCCAACAACCGCCGCTTATCAAGGCGCAGTTTCACATGGGAAGACACGGTTTGGCTGTCATGGACAGACACCGCCGGTGTCATCCTGACGGAATAGGGGGGCGGATAATGAGACGCCTTTTCCTGATTGCGGTTCCTTATCTGTGGCTGCTGGCGCTGTTTCTGGTGCCCTTCCTGATCGTGCTGAAAATCTCGCTGTCCGATCCGGCCATCGCCCGCCCGCCTTATACACCCACGCTGGATATTGCGCTGGGCTGGCAGGGGCTAAAGGATTTCTTTAGCCAACTGGATTTTGAAAACTTCGTCTTTCTGACCGAAGACGCCCTGTACTGGAAGGCCTATCTGTCTAGCCTGCAAATCGCGGTGATTTCCACCCTGATTACCCTGCTGGTCGGCTTCCCGATTGCCTATGGCATGGCCAAGGCCCCGTCCGAATGGCGTCCGACCCTGATGATGCTGGTGATCCTGCCGTTCTGGACCAGCTTTCTGATCCGGATTTATGCGTGGATGGGCATCCTTAGCAACGAAGGCTATCTGAACCAGATCCTGATGTGGTCGGGCCTGATAGACGAGCCGCTGAAAATCCTGAACACCAATATCGCGGTCTATATCGGCATCGTTTACACTTATCTGCCCTTCATGATCCTGCCGATCTACTCGACACTGGAAAAGCTGGATGAATCCCTGCTGGAAGCCGCCGAAGATCTGGGCTGTTCACGCCTGTCGGCGTTCTGGCTGGTCACCATGCCGCTGTCCAAACCGGGCATCATTGCGGGCTGTTTTCTGGTGTTCATTCCAGCGATTGGCGAATTCGTCATCCCGTCACTGCTGGGCGGATCACAAACCCTGATGATCGGCAAAGTGCTGTGGGAGGAGTTCTTCTCAAACCGCGACTGGCCGGTGGCATCCGCCGTGGCCGTGATCCTGCTGCTGGTGCTGGTGATCCCGATCATCCTGTTCCAGCGCAATGAGCAAAAGCAACGCGAGGAGGGTCTGTAATGCGCCGTTTTACATGGTTCAACGCCACGGCCCTGACGCTGGGCTTTGCCTTTCTTTACCTGCCGATGCTGATCCTGATCATCTATAGCTTCAATGAATCGCGGCTGGTGACGGTCTGGGCCGGGTTTTCCACCAAATGGTATGGCGAATTGCTGCACAATCAGGCCTTCCTGAGCGCGGCCTGGGTGACGTTGAAGGTGGCAGTCATTTCCTCCACGCTGGCGGCGGTTCTGGGCACGATGGCGGCCTATGCGATGGTGCGCGCGGGGCGGTTTCACGGGCGCACGCTGTTTTCCGGCATGATCTATGCGCCGCTGGTGATGCCCGAAGTGATCACCGGCCTGTCGCTGTTACTGCTGTTCATCGCCATCGGTATGGATCGCGGCGTGACCACGATCGTGCTGGCGCATACCACCTTTTCGATGTGCTATGTGTCGGTGGTGGTGTCCTCGCGGCTGGCCACGTT
>WGBJ01000188.1 GCA_015494385.1 Marinosulfonomonas sp. | reverse complement strand
GTTGTGGCCGGAAATCAGGATCACATCGGCCTTGGCCTTGACCACGCCGGCGGCAATCGTGCCGACGCCGGAACTGGCCACCAGTTTCACCGTCACCTTGGCGCGGGGATTGATCTGTTTCAGATCGTAAATCAGCTGTGCCAGATCCTCGATACTGTAAATATCGTGGTGCGGCGGCGGGGAAATCAGTGTCACGCCTTTGGTCGAATGACGAAGCCGCGCAATCAGATCGGTAACCTTCATGCCGGGCAACTGCCCGCCCTCGCCGGGTTTCGCGCCCTGTGCCACCTTGATTTCCAGCTCTTCGCACTGGTTCAGATATTCCGCCGTTACGCCGAACCGGCCCGAAGCCACCTGCTTGATCTTGGCCGACGGATTGTCACCATTGGGTTCCGGCACGAAATGCGCCGGATCCTCGCCGCCCTCGCCGCTGTCGGATTTCGCGCCGATCCGGTTCATCGCCACATTCAACAGCTTGTGCGCCTCGGGCGACAGCGCGCCCAGCGACATGCCCGGTGTAACGAAACGTTTACGGATCGCAGTGATGCTCTCGACCTCTTCGATCGGAATGGCCTTGCCCAGCGGCTTGAAATCCATCAGGTCACGCAGGTTGATCGGCGGATTGCTGTGCATCGCTTTGGAATAGCGCATCCACAATTCAAACGATGCCTTGTCGCAAGCCGACTGCATCAGATGCATGTTGTTGGCCGTCCACGCATGGGTTTCGCCAGTACGCCGCGCCTTGTAGAAACCACCGATTGGCAGCACATCCTGCCCGCCGCGCCAGCCCATCGCGTGCACCTTGCCCAGCTTGCGCTGGATACCGTGCAGGCCGAT
Source organism: Marinosulfonomonas sp. (assembly GCA_015494385.1). GTDB lineage: Bacteria > Pseudomonadota > Alphaproteobacteria > Rhodobacterales > Rhodobacteraceae > Profundibacter. Next base: position 4,174 of record WGBJ01000188.1, on the reverse strand, counting down.
GCCGGAAATGCGGCTGATCATGCCGGGGAAATATTCGGCCACCATCGCGCGGGACAGGCCCACGGCCTCGAAGTTCAGACCGCCACGGTAAGAGGAAATCACGCTGATCCCCATCTTGGCCATGATCTTTAGCAGCCCCGCATCAATCGCCGCGCGGTAACGGGCGACGGCCTCGGTCAGGGTGCAATCCAGCAGACCCCGTTCGATCCGGTCGGCCAAGGAATCCTCGGCCAGATAGGCGTTGACCACGGTCGCACCACAGCCGATCAGCACGGCAAAATAGTGCGGATCAATACATTCGGCCGAGCGCACATTGATCGAACAGAAGGTGCGCAACCCTTTGCGCGTCAGCCATGAATGCACCGCAGATGTTGCCAGAATCATCGGCAAGGGCACGCGGTTCTCGTTCTGCTCTTCATCCGTCAGAACGATATGACCGGCCCCCGAGCGCACCGCATCCTCGGCTTCGCTTCTGATCCGTTCCAATGCTTCTTGCAGGGCACCTTCGCCGGCGTCCACATCATAGGAACAGTCAATCGCCACCACGGAATCGCCCAGATGTTCCAGCAATTTGGCGAATTGCGCGTTGCCCACAAAGGGGCTTTCCAGCACCAGAATTTCGGTCTGGCTGCTGCTTTCGTCCAGCACGTTCTTCAGGTTGCCGAAACGGGTTTTCAGGCTCATCACCCGATATTCGCGCAAACTGTCGATCGGCGGGTTGGTGACCTGCGAGAAATTCTGCCGGAAGAAATGGCTTAGCGGGCGATAGCGTTCCGACAACACAGCCGAGGGCGTGTCATCCCCCATGCTGGCCAGAACCTCTTTGCCATCCTCGGCCATCGGCGCCAGAATCTGCTCCAGCTCCTCGATGGTGTAACCTGCCGCAATCTGGCGTTTGCGCAGTTCCGAACCCGTGAAAATCGGGGCTTCGGAAATACCGTCCAATGTGTCTTCCAGATCGACAATCTTGCCAACCCATTCGCCAAACGGCTGACTGGCGGCCAGCATGTCCTTTAGCTCGCGGTCCTTGAACAGCTTGCCTTCCTTCATGTCCACGGCAATCATCTGCCCCGGCCCCAGCGCGCCCTTGCGCACCACTGTGGCTTCGTCCGTTGGCACCATTCCGGCCTCGGACCCGGCCATCAACAGGCCATCACCGGTGACCACATAGCGCATGGGCCGCAACCCGTTGCGATCCAGACCGGCGCAAACCCAGCGCCCGTCGGTCATTGCCAGCGCGGCGGGGCCGTCCCACGGCTCCATCACCGAGTTGCAGTAGGAATACATATCGCGCCACGGCTCGGGCAGTTCCACCGCCCGCTTGCTCCAGCTTTCGGGCACCAGCATGGTTTTCGCCATCGGTGCGTTGCGTCCGGCGCGCACCAGAACCTCGAACACGGAATCCAGTGCCGCACTGTCGCTGGACCCGCCTGAAATGATCGGCTTGATGTCCTCGGCCAGTTCGCCGAACGCGGATGATGCCATGCGGATTTCATGGCTTTTCATCCAGTTCACATTGCCCTTCAGCGTGTTGATTTCGCCGTTATGGGCCAGCATGCGGAACGGCTGGGCCAGCCACCACTGCGGGAATGTATTGGTGGAATAGCGCTGGTGATACAGCGCAAAGGCGCTCTCGAACCGTTCGTCTTCCAGATCGGGGTAAAACTCGGCCACTTGTTCGGCCAGCATCATACCCTTGTAGATGATCGAGCGGCACGACAGCGAACACAGATACAGCCCGCTGATATTCGCCTCGACGGCCGCTTTTTCGATCCGTCGGCGGATCACATAGAGTTCGCGCTCGAACGTGTCTTCATCCACGCCTTTGCAGTTGGAAATCAGAATTTGCTCGATTTCCGGGCGAGTGGCGTTGGCCTTTTCGCCCAGACAGCCCACATTCACCGGCACCTGACGCCAGCCATAAATGCGATACCCCATGCGCAGCACTTCGGTTTCCACGATGGTCCGGCATTGTTCCTGCGCCCCGAAATCCTCGCGTGGCAGGAACACCTGACCGACGGCCATCAATTCATCCATATGCGGCTGGTGGCCGGTGCGTTCGATCTGGTCATAGAAAAACCTGACCGGAATCTGCACATGGATACCCGCGCCATCACCGGTTTTGCCATCGGCATCCACAGCCCCGCGGTGCCAGACGGCCTTGAGCGCGGCAATGCCATTTTCCACCACCTTGCGGCTTGCCTTACCATCCACCGAAACAACCAGCCCGACCCCGCAAGAGGAATGCTCCTCGGCTTCGGAATACATGCCGTTTTCAGCCAGCCATTCGCGCCGGTCCTGCTGTTCCTTGGCCCAGTTCACATCATAGTTCATCGCGTCTCTCCTTTTCGGTGGCCAAAGGCATTTGCAGCCCCGACATCATCTCGTCACACCCGAATTCCGGCTTGTCCGCCAGAAATCCAGCCTCGCCCGGCTCAACAAACAGCATGGGTTTTTCATCGTAGTGATAGGTTTCACCGCCAACCTCTTCGGTCTCGCGGCCCTGAAAAAACAGGCGGAATTTCGGGCTGACGTATTGGTTGCCATAGGTGCGGGACACCTGCCCGTCCAAACTACTTTCCACCTGAAACTGGAATTCCGTTACCAGCAAATCCTCGCCATCAATCCGAACCTTTGTGCCGGTCAGCTTGTCAAAGCCGGTGACATGTTCGGTCGCATATGGCTTGCCGCCACGCAGCACGATTTGTTCGAAATCAAAATCGTCCCGCCTTTTTTCAAGCAATTCAGTCAGGGAATTGGGATCGGCCTCGGGCTGTCTTAATATCCGCTTGAAATCACCCGGTAGCGGGTAGTTTTCCAGCCAGCGGAATTCGCGGTCCAGATGCTGTAAATAGCTGGGGCCATCCGCATCTATCGTCAGCGCCCAATGCTCGCCTTCGGGATCAGTGGCGCAGGTCCAGTGCTGCTCGACCCTGCAACTGCTCATCTGCACTGTCAGATAGGCGGTGCAGCCCTTGGGCGGGTTGAAGGTGCCGGCAGTGGCGGCAAAAGGAACAACTGCAAATATCGCCAACATCCACTTCATTCTGCCACCCCGAATAATGCCAGCGTCGCCGCTGTGTCCAACCGTTCGCGCTCGCCAGCCAGATCAAAGGCGTCCGGTTTGGCATCTGTATATATCTCGCGCGCATTGATCAGGCCGGATGTGTCATCCAACAGGCCAATCGGCATGTGATAATAGCCGTGGTACGGCCCCTCGGCCGTCACCTGATACCACAGGCCGGACCCGCGTTTCCCGCACCATGCCCGTTCGGCCCAGTCCGAGGATTGATAGCGTTTGATGTTTTCTTCGCCCTCAAAGCGGATCGTATCCGCCGGAACTGTCAGCCCCAACAGCGCCGATCCCGCCCAGCGTTGGCACATCTTGCAATGACAGGTGCCGAATTCCGGGTTCAGATCACGGATCGTGAAACGCACGGCGCCGCATAGGCATTGACCTGTTTTGTCCATTTCATCCTCCGTTCATTCAAGTAATCCTGCTGATCCGTTTCCGATGCCGCCTATTCGGCGGCGACACTGGCCGTTTCGTCCAGATAGCCCAAAATCGAATCCGCTGCTTCGCGCCCGTCCGCAATCGCCCAGACCACCAGAGAGGCCCCCCGCACGATGTCGCCCACGGCAAACACCCCGTCGATGGCGGTTTCATGGGTTTTGAAGTCGGCTTTGATGGTGCCCCAACGGGTCACCTCAAGCGCGCCTTCGTCCCATAGCGTCGGCAGGTCTTCGGGCATAAAGCCCAGCGCCATGATCACCAGATCGGCCGGCTCGGTATAGTCCGCGCCTTCAATCACCTCGGGACTTTGGCGCCCTGTGGCATCCGGCGCACCAAGATGCATTTTCTGAACTTTTACCCCTTCGACCGGATCCCCAATGAAACCGTTGGGTGCGGTTTGCCAAACGAATTCCACGCCTTCCTCTTCGGCGTTCTGGACCTCGCGCATACTGCCCGGCATGTTCTTTTTATCCCGCCGGTACAGGCATTTCACCGATGTTGCCCCCTGCCGGATGGCGGTGCGCAAACAATCCATCGCGGTGTCACCCCCACCAATGACAACCACACGTTTGCCTTCGGCATTCAGCTCGCCGCTTTCATATTCCGGCACGGTATCGCCAAAGCCAACGCGATTGTTGGCCGTCAGATAATCAATCGCCC
>WGBJ01000187.1 GCA_015494385.1 Marinosulfonomonas sp. | reverse complement strand
CCCTTTACATACACACGCTTGGCAAGGTTTACTGCGCCCAACCAATGAATTTTACCTAGGGAGAGACTAAATGAAGAAACTACTACTTGCCTCGGCTATGATGGCAGCCAGCCTGACAGCAGGCAGCGCATTCGCTGAATGTGGCAGCATCAAAATGGCCGAATTCAACTGGGCATCCGGCGAATTGATGGCCAATGTCGACAAGATTATCCTTGAAGAAGGTTACGGCTGTGAAATCGAACTGGTTGTCGGTGGCACATCGGCGATCTTTACCTCGATGAACGAAAAAGGCGAACCGCAAATCGCCGGCGAGCAATGGGTAAACGCCCTGCGCGATGTTCTTGACCCTGCACTGGAAGAAGGCCGTATTCACGCCGTGAACAAAGGCCCGATCACAGGTCTGGGCGAAGGCTGGTGGATTCCCCCCTATACTGCCGAAGCACATCCCGACCTGAAAACCGTTCTGGACATTATCGAACATCCTGAACTGTTTCCGGATTCCGAAGACCCGAGCAAAGGCGCATTTGTCGGTTGTCCTGCGGGCTGGGGTTGTCAGGCTGTAAATGCCAACCTGTTCAAAGCGTTCGATATGGAAGCCAAAGGCTGGAAACTGATTGATCCGGGTTCGGCTGCTGGTCTGGACGGCTCGATTGCCAAGGCAAACGAACGCGGTGAGAACTGGTTCGGTTACTACTGGTCGCCAACCGCCATCATCGGCAAATACAATCTGCAAGCCGTGCCGTTTGGCGTGCCCTTTGTCGGCAAGGAAGAATGGACAAACTGTATTGCAAAAGAAGATTGCCCCAATCCTCCGAAATCCGCATGGATCAAATCCGAAGTCTTCACGCTTGTGACCGACGAGTTTTATAAAGGCAACGCGGATATCAATGCTTATCTGGAAGCCCGCACATTCCCGGGCGAAGTTATGGGCGCGATGCTGGTCTATATGGCTGACGAACAGGCCGCTGGCGAAGATGCCGCGATCGAATTCCTGACCAAATATCAGGACGTCTGGACCAAATGGGTTTCACCGGAAGCCGCTGAAAAAATCAAAAGCTCTCTTTAAGAGAACTTGAAATAAAGCTGAACCGCTCTTTTCGGGCGGTTCAGTTTTTTGGAAGACATAAAATAGGGGGTGGGGCATGTCACTGAAAGAGATGTTACCCGAGTATATGATCGAATTTCCCGAAATGGGGCGCGCCGATTTGCGGGACCTAAAAAAAGGGATCGATCAGTCATTTCGCACTTTCACGCGTGAAAACGGCGAAGCAATCGAAAATTTCTTCTACCCGCTGAAAATGTTCATGGTGTGGTTTGAAAAACTGCTGCTGGGAACACCTTGGCCCCTGATGATCCTGGTGTTGTGCCTGCTGGTCTGGCTGGGCGCCCGCAGCATTACGATGGTTATCGGAACGGCCATCGCATTGCTGGTGATCGGTTATCTTGGCATGTGGGAAGACACCATGCGCACGCTGGCGCTGGTTTCGGTTTCCACATTCGTCTGCATTGCAATCGGTATTCCGGTTGGAATCCTGATGTCGAAATCGGACCGGATACAGGCTGTGATCGTGCCTATTCTGGACATTATGCAAACCATTCCCGCCTTTGTTTATCTTATCCCCGTGCTGATGCTTCTGGGGATCGGCAAGGTGCCCGGCCTGATCGCGGTTTGCATTTACGCCATTCCGCCGGTGGTGCGCCTGACCAATCTGGGCATCCGGCTTGTGGACAAGGATGTGCTGGAAGCGGCTGACGCCTTTGGGGCCTCGCCACGACAAAAGATGATGCAGGTGCAACTGCCATTGGCCCTGCCCAATCTGTTTGCCGGTGTGAACCAGACCATCATGATGGCCCTTGCGATGGTTGTTGTGGCCTCGCTTATCGGGGCGCACGGGCTGGGGTCGCAGGTGCTCAAGGCTGTGAACAACCAATATCTGACCCTTGGCATGATGAATGGTTTGGCCATTGTTACAATCGCGATTGTATTTGACCGCGTCAGCCAGAAATTCGGCAAGCGCCTGCAAAAACACTCGGAGAAGATCCATGGCTGATAACAGTATCGAGGTTAAAGGCCTTTACAAAATCTTTGGCCCGCATGGCGAGAAGTATATCCAGATGGTCAAGGACGGCATGTCCAAGGATGAACTGAACGCCAAATACGGGCATGTATTGGGCCTGAAGGACATCAATATCAAAATGCCGTCGGCCAAGATACAGGTGATCATGGGGCTGTCCGGCTCGGGTAAATCAACGATGATCCGCCACATCAACCGGCTGATCGAACCCACCGTCGGCGAGGTGATCTATCAGGGGCAGGACATTTGCAAAATGTCCAAATCCGATCTTCTGGCATTCCGCCGCCATAAAACGGCGATGGTATTCCAGAAATTCGCCCTGCTGCCGCACCGCACAGTGATCAACAACACCCTTTTCGGGATCGAGCTTCAGGGCGTTGCCCGTGCCGAAGCCGAAGAACGGGCGCGTCACTGGCTAAGCCGCGTTGGCCTGGACGGGTTCGAGGATAACTACCCCAACCAGTTGTCCGGCGGCATGCAGCAGCGCGTTGGCCTTGCCCGCGCCCTGACAAATGACGCCGACATCCTGCTGATGGACGAGGCATTCTCGGCGCTGGACCCGCTGATCCGCATGGATATGCAAACCATCCTGCTGGAGCTGCAGGACGAACTGCACAAGACCATCGTCTTTATCACTCACGATCTGGACGAGGCCCTGCGTCTGGGCGACCGCATCGCCATCCTGCGGGACGGCGAGGTGATCCAGCAAGGCACGGGTCAGGACATTGTGTTGAATCCCGCAGACGAATACATCGCCGATTTCGTAAAAGAGGTGAACCGCGGGCGTGTGATCAAGGTGGATACAATCATGTCCCCCACGGCACCAGCCGCGTCATTGCAGATTCCAACCGGCAGCAGCCTCGAGTTTGCAGCCAAAAAGCTGACGGATTCCGATATATCCGAAGCTGCAATCACCGATACATCCGGAACCCCGATCGGCGGGATCACGATGAAAGCCGTGATTGACGCTATGGTCACACCGGCAACCCATTAGAGCATGTCACACCAAATAGAATTCACCGCCCAGACCGAACGCATTCGCTTGCGCGAACGCTGCCTCGGTCGGGGCGGTGAATGCTCGAATCTGATCAGGCGCGACACGCTCTAACCGATTGCCCATCATATCTTTGGATGTGGTGGGCAACCGGAGTTGCCGATTGATCTGCCCTTGGCCCTATTTCTGGAAATAGGTCCGGTAAACCCAAATCAACAGCACAGCCCCCAGAACCGCCCCGACAAAGCCGAATGCGATGCTGGTCAGGGTCAACAGCACCCGCAGGGCAATCCCCCCGATCAGCGCACCGAAAATACCGATGGCAATGGTGGTGACAACATCCGTTTCCATACGCATCAGCCGCGTGGCAATAAACCCCGCAGCGGCGCCGATTATGATCAGAAATACAACTGGCATAGACCTGATATAAGCAGCTTTGGCGCGTTTTCAAATCCGACTAGCTTAATTGCTCTGGTAACTCGAACCCGCGCAACAGTTCTTCGGCCTCCATTGGCCGTTTTCCCTGCCGCTGGGCTTGCAAAATCTCGACCGCACCGTCACCGCAGGCAATCCGCAAACCACCCAACACCTGACCGGCTGCGCCATCGCCCTCGACCACACGGCTGCGCAACAGTTTCAGGCGCTCGCCCTCGACTTCGCACCACGCACCGGGAAAAGGCGACAGCCCGCGGATCAGCCGGTCCACTTCGATTGCCGGTTTTGACCAATCCACCCGCGCCTCGGCCTTGTCGATTTTCTTGGCATAGGTCACGCCCTCTTCGGGCTGCTCAACAGGCTCTAACCCGTCCAGATTTGCCAATGCTTCGACAATCGCCGCCGCGCCCAGCGCCGACAGGCGGTCGTGCAATTCTGCCGTGGTTTCCTCGGCCCCGATTGTCACCGCCTTGCGCAGCAACACCGGCCCCGTGTCCAGTCCGGCCTCCATCTGCATGATGCAAACGCCGGTTTCCTTGTCCCCCGCCATGATCGCCCGATGGATCGGCGCCGCGCCGCGCCAGCGTGGCAACAGGGACGCATGGATGTTCAGACAGCCCTTTGCGGGTGCGTCCAGAACCGCTTGCGGCAGGATCAGCCCATAGGCCACCACCACGGCTATATCGGCCCCGAGTGCCGCAAATTCCGCCTGCTCGGCCTCGCCTTTCAGCGACTTGGGAAAGCGCACGGGCAAGCCCAGTTCCCCGGCCTTTGCCTGCACCGGACTGGGGCGGTCTTTTTTGCCGCGCCCCGCCGGACGTGGCGGCTGGCAGTATACGCACAGCACTTCGTGCCCTGCATCCACTAAAGCCTCTAACACCGGCACCGAAAAATCCGGCGTGCCCATGAACACAACTTTCATCGCACACCTTTCCGCGCCTTGCGCAGCAACATATCGCGTTTCACTTTGGACAGGTTGTCAAAATACATCCGCCCGTTCAGGTGATCAATCTGGTGCTGAACCGATGTCGCCCACAGCCCGACGAAATCCTTTTCCTCGACCTGCCCCGCCGCGTTCAAAAACCGCACCGTCACCGCGCGGGGCCGTTTGATCACTGCCGATACGCCGGGCAGGTTCGGGCTGGCCTCCTCGTGTTCGCGCAGCTTGGCCGAGGCATGCAACACCTCGGGGTTGGCCAGCAAAACCGCCTGCCCGCGGTCCTCGGAACAATCCACCACCGCAAGGCGCAACATCACGCCGATCTGTGGCGCGGCAAGGCCCACGCCGGGCATCGCATCCATGGTTTCCACCATATCCGCCCAGATGCCGCGCACCTCGTCCGTCACACCCTCGACCGGTTCGCAGACCGTTTTCAACCGCTTGTCGGGGTAGGGCACAAAGGGGCGGATCATGCCTTTTCCCGCGCCCGCTCGCGTTTCAGTTTCACCATCTTGCGGGTGATCATCTGGCGCTTCAGGGGTTTGAGGTAATCAATAAACAGCTTGCCATCCAGATGATCGATTTCATGCTGAACGCAAGTCGCCCACAGCTTGTCAAACTTGGCCTCGCAAGCGGCGCCATGTATGTCCTGCCATGTCACGGTGACTTCGGCAGGGCGTTCGACCTCGGCGTATTGCTCGGGGATGGACAGACAGCCTTCCTCGTAAACATTCAGCGCCTCGGATTCCCATTTGACCTCGGGATTGAACAGCACCATCGGTTGCGGGTCCACGCCCTCTTCCTTGACACAATCCATCACGATCAGGCGTTGCAAAACACCCACCTGTGGTGCGGCCAGCCCGATGCCCGGCGCGTCGTACATGGTTTCCAGCATGTCCTCGGCCAGCTTGCGCATTTCATCACTTACCCCCTCAACAGGGGCACAAGCCTTTTTCAGGCGCGGGTCGGGGTGTATCAGGATCGGTCGTATGCTCATATCGCCCATGTAAGACATGATGCGCCAACGTGCAACGCCCCTTGCGATTATGGCGCAATCGGTTAGCGTGCTGGCAAACCGGATAAGGGACAAAACCATGAGCTTTGACGACATCATAGACCGCCGTAACACCCACTGTGCCAAATGGGACCTGATGGAGAAGATATACGGCGTGCCCCTGAAAGACGGCATCGCCATGTGGGTTGCCGATATGGATTTCCGCGCGCCTGATTGTGTGCAGGACGCGGTGCAGAAAATGCGCGATCACGGGATTTACGGCTATTTCGGGGATGATACCGAATACAAGGCGGCAATCCAGTGGTGGATGAAGAACCGCCACGGCTGGGATGTGGAGGCAGGCGATATTTTCACCACGCACGGGCTGGTCAATGGCACGGCGCTGTGTGTCGATGCCTTTACCGAAAAGGGCGATGGTGTGGTGCTGTTCACCCCCGTATACCACGCCTTTGCCAAGGTGATTAACGCTGCGGGGCGCAAGGTGGTGGAATGTCCTTTGGTCAACAACGATGGCCGCTATGAAATGGATTTTGCCGCCTATGACGCGCAGATGACCGGTGCGGAAAAGATGGTGATCCTGTGTTCGCCACATAACCCCGGCGGACGGGTCTGGACACGAGACGAATTGCAAGGCGTGGCCGATTTTGCCAAGCGGCACGATCTGCTGCTGGTGTCGGATGAAATCCATCATGACCTGATTATTTCCGATGCCGAACACACAGTGATGCCGCTGGTTGATCCCTCGATCGCGGATCGTCTGGTGATGATGACCGCCGTCACCAAAACCTTCAACATCGCAGGTGCCCACACCGGTAATGTGATTATTGCCGACCCTGACCTGCGCGCCAAATTCGCCGCCACCATGCACGCGCTGGGCCTGTCGCCCAATTCCTTTGGCCTGTTCATGACCACCGCCGCCTATTCCCCCGAAGGGGCCGCATGGGTGGATGATCTGACCACCTATCTGGCTGGCAACCGTGATCTGTTCGATACGGCAGTCAACGCCATCCCGGGGCTGAAATCCATGCCGCTTGAGGCCACCTATCTGGCATGGGTCGATTTTTCCGGCACAGGGATGGACGCGGCGGAATACACTGCGCGGGTCGAGAAAGCCGCCAAAATCGCGGTGAACCACGGCGAGACCTTTGGCACCGGCGGCGAGACCTTCCTGCGTTTCAATCTGGCCACGCCAAGGGCGGTGGTGCAGGAAGCGGTTGACCGGCTGAAAGGAGCGTTTTCGGATTTGCAATAAGTTGGCCCTGTCCCGGACCTGATCCGGGACCTCTGCCTATAAACAAAAGGCCCCGCACCTACCTGAACAACAGAACCGGTACCTGACAGCTTTGCACCATCGCCGTGGTGGTAGACCCGATGATCAGACTGCGGATGCGGGAATGGCCATAGGCACCCATCACCAAAATATCGGCATCATCCTTTTGCGAGGTTTCGCAGATCACCTTTTCCGCCTGCCCTTGCAATATCTCGGTTTCCACCTGATACCCCGCATCGCGCAACAGCGCCGCCGCTCCTTCAAGGGCGCGTTTGAGCTCGGGCTTTTCGGCACCCACGGTCAGCAGTTTGCAATCCAGACCCGCGAAAACCTTGCTCTGCTCGATATGGTTCACCGCCTTCAGTGACGATGCCCCACCGTCAAAGGCAATCATAAACCGTTGTGGTTTTTCAAACGCACGCGAAGCCACCAACACCGGCTTTTTACAAGACCGCACAACACGTTCCAGATTGCTGCCCAGATGCATTTTGGCGAAATCTGCCGCCTCGCCGCGTTTGCCGATGATCACCAGATCGGCGTCTGCTTCGGCGGCCAGCAGTTCCTCGACCAGATCGCCCTGCCGCAGGCGTGTGGTGACATCCGTCACCCCGTCGGCCCGCAGCCGTGCTTCGGCGTCTTCCAGAATGGCGCGGCCGCGTTTTTGCGCCAGTTTGGCGTTTTGCGCGTCCAGATCGGCCAGTTCTTCCATCAGCTTGCTGCGGGCGCCCAGACCGATGTTGCCCGACAGGTTGGTTTGTTTACTTTCGGGGTGTTTCAGAACATGGATCACTTCAACGCTGGAGCCTTTGCGCGTGGCAATCCACGCCGCGTGGTCACAGACGCTTTCGGAATAGGCAGAGCCGTCCACCAGTGCGATAATCTTTGACATGTTCTAGTGCCCCATCAGACGTTCAATTGCATCAGGCTTATCATGGATCGCAAGTTTATCCACGATGGTTTCGGTGGCTTCGTTCATGCCGATGATTTCCACTTCGGCACCTTCACGGCGGAACTTGACCACCACCATGTCCAGCGCCTGCACCGATGAAATATCCCAGATATGCGCGTGGGTAACGTCGATCACCACCCGTTCCAGAACCTCGTGAAAATCAAACGCGGCGGTGAAATCGGGGGCCGAGGCAAAGAACAACTGCCCTTCAACCGTATAGGTCCGCTGCCGCCCGTCCGGCGTCAGTTCCGAAGTAACACGGAAGATTTGCGCGATCTTTCCGGCAAAGAAAATCCCAGACAACAGCACACCGGTCAGCACACCATAGGCAAGGTTATGGGTCAGCACCGTGACCACAACGGTTGCCAGCATCACAATGCTGGAGGATTGCGGATGGTGCCGGATATCGCGGATCGAGGACCAGCTGAATGTGCCGATCGACACCATGATCATAATCGCGACCAATGCGGGCATCGGGATCTGTTTCACCCAATCGCCCAGCACCACGATCAGGAACAGCAGGAACACACCAGCGGAAAAGGTGGACAACCGCCCGCGCCCGCCGGATTTCACATTGATCATCGACTGGCCGATCATCGCACAACCGGCCATACCGCCGATGAAACCCGTGGCGGTGTTGGCAATCCCCTGCCCCACACATTCGCGGTTTTTGTCGCTGTCGGTGTCGGTCAGATCATCAACGATGGTCGCTGTCATCAGGCTCTCGAGCAGGCCCACAGCGGCCACGCCAGCCGAAACGGGGAAGATGATTTTCAGGGTGTCCATATTCAGCGGAATGTCGGGAATCAGAAACACCGGCAGGGTATCGGGCAGCTTGCCCATGTCCTGCACCGCCCGCACGTCCAGCCCGAAATAGATTGTCAGACCCGTCAGCACCACAATGGTCACCAGCGGCGACGGGATGGCGGTGGTGATATAGGGGAACAGATAAATGATGGCCAACCCACCCGCGACCATCACATAGGTCAGGTAAGTCACCCCCGTCAGCTCCGGCAGTTGTGCCATAAAGATCAGGATCGCCAGCGCGTTCACAAAACCGGTGATGACCGAGCGGGACACGAACCGCATCACCTTGCCCAGCTTCAACATCCCCGCCGCGATTTGCAACAGCCCCGCCAACACGGTCGCCGCCAGCAGGTATTCCAGCCCGTACTGTTTAACCAGCGTGCCCATCAGCACCGCCGTTGCCGCCGTCGCCGCCGAGATCATCCCCGGACGCCCGCCGACAATCGCGGTGATCACGGCGATGGAAAAGGACGCATACAGGCCAACCTTGGGGTCAACCCCCGCAATGATCGAAAAGGCAATCGCCTCGGGGATCAGGGCCAGCGCCACCACAAGGCCCGCCAGCAGGTCGTTACGGATGTTGCCCAGCCAGTCATGGCGCAGGCTTGTCAAAAGGTCGGTCTTCACGTGGATGTCTCCGGTTTCGCGATCAAGCCGCAGCAAATAGCGCGATGTGGCGGTTTTGACCAGAGCAAAGGTAAAAACAGGGTTTTGTCAAACGGGCCGACGCTCTAATCGGTCCGGTCTTGGCTAAATCCATAGATCAGCACACCCACCAACACTGCCCCGCCAAAGAACAAAAACAGCGCCTGATAGGGCTGTGCGGGGTCCGTTGCACCGACCAAAGCCGCACCATGCACCCGCCCGCTTAACGATTGCAGGATACCGGCCCCACCGATGCCAAACAGGTTCAGCAACGTCACCCCCCGCCCCGTCAGATGCGGCGGGATAAAGGCCCGTGCGTGCGCGATGATCACCGCAAAGCTGGCGGCAAACAGACCCAGAGCCGCCATCATCGCAACGGAAAACCACAGGCTGCTAGCCGGCAGGAAATAGAGCGACAGCAACGAAAGTGCCGCTGCCAGATTACCCCAGAATACGATCCATTTACGGGTGGAAAACAGGCGGTCCAGCGGCGCGTAAACAAAATTTCCCAACGCCATCGCCAGCCCCATTGCCAGCGTCGCTTTGCCGATCATCGCCGCATCGGCGGCAAACACATCGCTAAGGTAGGGACCAATCCACAGACCGCGAATACCGGCGGCGGCAGCGTAGTTCACCGTCATCATCGGGAAAATCAGCCACAGCGCGGGCATTTTCAGCAGGCTCAGAATCGAGCCTTTGGCTTCTTGTTCATGCGCCGGCGTTTCGGGGTCTTTGACAAACAACAGGATTGCCAGCGCCACGGTCAGCGTGATCGCCGCCAGCGCAAACAAAGTCTCGCGCCAGCCAAAGACCTCGCTGGCCCATGTCATCGGCATGGAGCTGGCGATATTGCCAAGTGAGCCGAACCCGATAATCGCCCCGGCCAGAGAAGCAAATACAACGGGCGAAAAACTGCGGGCGAAGATGTAAAATGACGCCATCAAAACCGGCGCGCAACCGATCCCCAACAACACCATCGCGATGGTGATATGCAGCGGCGATTGCGCCAGACCGAATACCAGCGCGCCACCCGCCCCGCCAAAGGCCAGCAGAAGTGACGCGGTGCGCTTTGGCCCGATCTTATCCAGCGCCCAGCCGACCGGCAATTGCATCACCGCAAAGGCCAGAAACCACATCCCCGAGGCCAGCGACAGATCATCCGGCAACGCCCCGATATCCGTCTTTAGCGCAGGGGTCAGCACCGCCAGAAAGGCGCGGTAAAACTGGCTCAGCATATAGGCCAGAACGAGGGTGAAGATTCCGAGTTTCATTCAACGCAGTTTTCATAGCTTGGAAAAGGATGCAAGTTTATTCCTCTTACTTTTTACCCTAAGATAGGCGCAACTACAGGCAAGGAGCGGTGATGAAACGTGCATTGGGATGGGGTCTGCTGGCCCTGACGCTATTGGCGGGCTGTGTGCCTGAACAGCAGGTGAAAACCGGCGGGCAATGTGTGCCTAAACCGGCGTTTCAGGCCCCGCCAGTTAACCCTTGCGCGGATTCCGAACGGGTCAGGCTGACCATTGTTGGCGATGTATTGCTGCATTGGCCGATCCAGCAAACCGGCTATAAATACGGGTTTCGCAAAATGTGGTCGCAGGCTGACCCCTATCTGGCGTGGGGGGATCTGACCATCGGCAATATGGAAGGCCCGGTTGCGCCGGGGGTGGATCAATCGGGGCGTCAGGTGGGCGATCCGGGGCCGGTGTATGGCACCGGTGTCTATACCGGATTTCCGATGTTCAACTACCATCCGCAGATTTTGAAGGAATTGAAAGCCTCGGGCTTTGACCTGATGACCACGGCAAACAATCACGCAATGGATCGTGGATCATTGGGCGCGGATTTGACATTGAGGGAGATGTCCAAGGCTGGGCTGGGGGCTGTTGGGACGATCCGGTCGGGGGCAGCGCGGCGGTTTGCGGTGCGGCGTGGCACAGCGCTTGGCACGGTTTCCTTTATCGCCTGCAGCTTTTCGACCAATGGCAATCCGGACCCGAAACGGCAGGTCTTGCTGTGCTATGGCAACCGTAGCGAATTGCTGTCGCTGGTGCGCCAGGAGGCGGCCGATCCATCCGTTGCGGCAGTAATTGTGTTGCCACACTGGGGGCAGGAATATTCCTCGACCCCCGACGCCCAGCAGGTGGCCTTGGCCCGTGATCTGGCCGCAGCGGGGGCCACGGCAATCGTCGGCACCCACCCCCACGCGGTGCAGCCGTTTCGCCTGTTGAACACGGGGCGCGGGCAGGTGGTGCCGGTGGTCTATTCCACAGGGAACTTCATTGCGATGCAGACCGAAATGCCCTCGCGCGTGGGGGCTATGGCATTGCTGGAAATGTGCAAGGCACCGGATGGCAAGGGGTTAACCGTGAACCGGTTGGGCTGGATTGCCGAGCAGATGTATTTCACCAAAACCAAATACTGGATGGAAATCGCACCGGTCGGGGCCACAGGGGACAAAGGATTGCCCTATCGCCACCTGTCCAAAATCGCACCCGGATTTTCAGCCCAGCCGCAGGCGTGTCGCTAGGCTTTGCCCAGCGCCCGACTGCGTTCCAGCAATTCATCGCGATTGGCGGCAATATCGGCAATGGTCAACCCGTCCAGAACGGCCATAAAGGCCGCTGTGGCGTCCTGAATGGCAAAGGACAAACGGCAAATACCCGACAGCAGGCAGGTGTTTTTGCTGGGGTTGAAACACTCGACCACATCCAGATTGCCTTCGGTCAAGCGGACCACATCGCCAACGATAATCTGGTCCGCCGGTCGCGCCAGCCGAAACCCGCCGCCGCGCCCGCGCTGGGTTTCCAGATAGCCCGCCTTGCCCAGTTGATGCACGATCTTGACGATATGCGGACGGGCCAATCTATGCACCTTGGCCACATCATCCACCCGCAACAGATTCGGATCATGCAGCGCCGCCATTTGCAGCGTGCGCAAGGCGTAATTCGTATAACTCGTTAGATTCATAGGGCTTTCCGCCTATTCCTGGGTGCGACAATAAAGATATATTTCATATATTGCTTTGTGACAAGCATCTCTATTAAACATGTATCCATTAAATATATATGCCTAATATAACTATGGGGTATCACCATGTTTGACGGATTCACAGCCGAGGCTCTGGCACGGGCGCAATTCGCCTTTACCATCTCGTTCCACATCATCTTTCCAGCCTTTTCAATCGGGCTGGCCAGTTTCCTGACGGTGCTGAACGGGCTGTGGTTGCGAACGCAGGACCGCACCTATCTGACGCTGTTTGAATACTGGAAAAAGATCTTCGCGGTGGTGTTCGGCATGGGCGTGGTTTCGGGCATCGTCATGTCCTACCAGTTCGGCACCAACTGGAGTGTTTTTGCCGATAAAACCGGCCCGGTCCTTGGCCCGCTGCTGGCTTACGAAGTGTTATCGGCCTTTTTCCTTGAGGCCGGATTTCTGGGCATCATGCTGTTTGGCCGTGAAAAGGTCGGGCCGCGCCTGCATATGTTTGCCACCGCAATGGTGGCCATTGGCACCCTGATGTCGGCCACATGGATCCTGTCGGCCAATTCATGGATGCAAACCCCTGCGGGCTATTCCATCAACGAGGCAGGCCAGTTCACACCCGAGGATTGGTGGGCGATTATCTTTAACCCGTCCTTCCCCTACCGGCTGGTGCATATGGTGTTGGCGGCGTTCCTGTCCACATCCTTTGCCGTGGCCGGTGTTGCAGGGTGGCATCTGCTGAAGGACCGTAACAACGGCGCGACCATGCGGATGTTTTCCATGGCGATGTGGATGGCAGCGATTGTTGCCCCAATCCAGATCATCGCCGGTGATGCGCACGGGTTGAACACGCTGGAACACCAGCCCGCCAAGGTAATGGCGATGGAGGGTCACTACGAAAGCCACCCTGACGGCGCACCCCTGATCCTGTTCGGCATCCCGAACCCACAGGAAAAGCGCATCGACTACGCTATTCAAATTCCGAAATTATCCAGCCTGATCCTGAAACACGATCTGAATGCACCACTCGCGGGGCTGGACACGGTGGCGGACGCGGACGAGCCGCCCGTCACCGTCGTATTCTGGTCCTTCCGCATCATGATCGCTATCGGCTTTGCCATGCTGGGCATGGGTGGTTGGAGCCTGTGGCGGCGCTGGCGCGGCACCCTTTATCGGGACCGCTGGCTGCACCGCGTTTCCCTGCTGATGGGGCCAAGCGGGTTCATCGCCCTGCTGGCGGGATGGATCACCACCGAAGTTGGCCGTCAGCCTTTCACCGTCTACGGCGCATTGCGCACGGTGGATTCCATCGGGCCGGTGGATGCGCCTGCTGTGGGGGCATCACTGCTGGCCTTCATCTGGGTGTACTTCTTCGTTTTCGGGGCCGGATTGTTCTACGTTTTCCGGCTGATGCGGCAGGCACCCGATGCGCCCGCCCCGACAACCCCGCCCATGACCCAAGCCGTTACCGCATAGGAGGCCACAATGCTGTTCGATCTACCTTTCATCTGGGCCGGCATCATCGCCTTTGCCGTGCTGACCTATGTTATCCTTGACGGGTTCGACCTTGGCGTCGGCATCCTGTTCCCCTTTGCCAAATCCGAACAGGACAAAGACCTGATGATGAACTCCATCGCGCCGGTCTGGGATGGCAACGAAACATGGCTGATCCTTGGCGGCGGCGGCTTGCTTGCCGTGTTTCCGCTGGCCTATGCCATCATCCTGCCCGCCCTGTACATGCCGATCATCACCATGCTTTTGGCGCTGATATTCCGCGGGGTTGCCTTTGAATACCGCGGTCGCACCAAACGCTGGAAACCGGTGTGGGAGGTTGGCTTTGCCGCCGGTTCCGCCATTGCCGCGATGATGCAGGGCATCACCCTTGGTGCGTTGGTGCAGGGCATCAACGTGGTGGACCGCGCCTATGCGGGCGGCTGGTGGGACTGGCTTAGCCCGTTCACCGTTCTGACCGGCCTGTCTGTGGTTGCCGGCTACGCCCTATTGGGATCAACATGGCTGATCCTGAAAACAGAAGGCGCACTGCAACAAATGATGCGTGAAAAGGCCACCATGCTGGGCATGATCACACTGGCCGCAATCGGCATCGTATCGGTGCTGACCCCGTTTCAGGATCCGGTCTACTTCCAGCGCTGGTTCAACCTGCCCGGAAGCCTTTATACAATGGTCGTGCCATTGGCGATGATGGCCCTGACATGGCTGTTGTTCAGCAGTCTGAAAGCGGGTCACGAAGCCCGCCCCTTCATCGCATCCCTGCTGATATTCGTGGTCAGCTTTGTCGGGGTCGGGATCAGTTTCTATCCCAA
The DNA here is from genome assembly GCA_015494385.1 of Marinosulfonomonas sp. Classification (GTDB taxonomy): domain Bacteria; phylum Pseudomonadota; class Alphaproteobacteria; order Rhodobacterales; family Rhodobacteraceae; genus Profundibacter. Next base: position 12,129 of record WGBJ01000187.1, on the reverse strand, counting down.
TATCGTGCCGCCATCGGTTTCGATATGGGAGGCCGCAGCGCCGGACTCCAGCCTGCGCTTCACCCTTTATGGCACGCTGGCACTGGTGCCGCTGATCCTTGGATATACCGGATACGCCTACTGGGTGTTCCGCGGCAAAGTTAACCCTGACGAAGGATACCACTGATGACCCGACAAAGCCTTGCCCGCCGCCTGCTCTGGTTTGCCGGAATATGGTTTGCCAGCGTGCTGGCGCTGACAACCGTTGCCTTTGCTATCCGAATGGCGATTGGCACGGGTTAAATCACTCTCCCCGCAATGCAGCCAACCCCACACCGGTGGCCTCGAACCCGCCATCGGCGGCCACAACCTGACCCGTGACAAAGCTGGCCTTGTCTGAGCAAAGGAACACAATCACCTGCGCGATTTCCTCTTCGGTGCCGTAGCGGTTTAACGGCATGGCCTTGTAATAGGCCGCGCGGATTTCGGGGCTGTGGACGGCGATGGCCAGTTTGGTGGCCACGGGGCCGGGGGCCACACAGTTGGCGCGGATGCCGACTTCGCCCAGTTCCGCCGCCTGCTGTTTGGTCAACTGGATCACTGCCGCCTTGGATGTGCCATAGGCCACCCGCAAAGTGCTGGCCCGCAGGCCCGAGATAGACGCGATGTTGACGATTGCGCCGCCCTGTTTGGCCATATGCGGAATGGCGGCCTGGGAACACAGGAACACGCCGTCCAGATTGGTTTCCATCACCGTGCGCCATGTTTCAAAATCGGTTTTGCCGATCGGTTCAAACGCAGCCACACCGGCGTTGTTGACCAGTGTATCAATGCGGCCCATTTCGTCGATTACCCGCGCGACCATCGCGTCCACCTGATCGGGTTTTGATACGTCACAGATGATGGGCAAAACGCCCTCCATCCCGTCCGCCACTTTCATCAATTCGTCCCCGTCGCGGTCGATCATCGCCACGCGGCGACCTTCGGCCAGAAACAGGCGGGTGGTGGCAAGGCCGATGCCACGCGCGGCACCGGTGACGATGGCGGTTGTCCCCCTCATGCCGACTGCGCCGCGTTGGGGTTATAGCCGAACGACGAATCCAGCAGGTGTTTGGTGTAGGGGTGTTTGGGGTTCATTGCGCGCATGTCTTCGACCGTCATCACCTCGACGATTTCGCCGTTCTGCATCACTGCCGTTGCATCGCACATATGCGCGACCACGGCCAGATTGTGCGATACCATCAGATAGGTCAGCTTGTGTTCCTCGCGCAGGTCCGACAGCAGGTTCAGCACTTCGGCCTGCACCGATACATCCAGCGCCGAGGTGGGTTCGTCCAGCAGGATCACCGACGGTTCGGGGGCCAGTGCGCGGGCAATCGCAACCCGCTGGCGTTGCCCGCCCGACAGTTGGTGCGGATAGCGGAACCGGAACGCAGGGCCAAGGCCCACGTCGTCCAGCAGTTTCATGATGCGGTTGTCAATATCCTTGAACCCGTGCAGCGACAGGGTTTCGCCCAGCACCTGATCCACGGAATGGCGCGGGTGCAGCGATGCGTAGGGGTCCTGAAACACCATCTGCACATCTTTGTAAAACTCCTTGGGTCGCTTTTTGCCCAGCTTGAAATCACCCACCTGAATGGTGCCCGACCATGTTGGGGCAAGGCCCATCATCGCCCGCAGGATCGTCGATTTGCCCGAGCCACTTTCCCCGACCAACCCGAAACTTGCGCCGCTGGGCACGTCGAATGTGGCGTTCTTTACGGCGTCCACACGATCGGCCCCGTCGCCAAACCAGACATTCAGATTTTCAATATGTATATGGCTCATGTCCGTCCACTCACGCTTTCGGCGATACGCCATGTTTCGTCACGCTTCAGCACTTCCAGCCGGTCTTTCGGCTCGCGTATATCCGGCAAGGACCCCAGCAACCCGCGGGTATAGGGGTGGGTGGCCTGATCCAGCTTGTCGGCCTCGCACACTTCGACTACGCGGCCCGCGTACATGATCAGCACGCGGTCGCAAAAGGACGATACCAGCTTCAGGTCGTGGCTGATGAAGATCAGTCCCATACCGCGTTCGCGCACCAGCCGGTCGATGATCGACAGCACCTGCGTTTGCACCGACACATCCAGCGCCGAAGTGGGTTCATCCGCTATCAGGATTTCCGGTTCTGTCACCAGCATCATCGCAATCATGATCCGCTGGCCCATGCCGCCGGACATTTCATGCGGATAGCTGCGCATCACCCGCTCAGGATCACGGATCGACACGGCTTCGAGCATTTCAATCGCCTTGGCCCATGCCGCCTTTTTGCCCGCCCCCGTGTGAAAGCGGTAGATTTCCATGATCTGGTCGGCAATCGTCATCACAGGGTTCAGCGAAAATTTGGGATCCTGCATCACCATCGAGATTTTCTGCCCGCGCACGCCCTGCATTTCCTTTTCGGACATGCTCAGCAAATCGCGGCCATGCAGCTCCATCTTGTCGGCCTCGACCCGCCCGGGGGGACGGATCAGCCGCAGGATGGCGCGGCCGGTCATGGATTTGCCCGAGCCACTTTCGCCCACAATCCCCAGCCGTTCCTTGCCAAGGGTAAAGGACACGCCGCGCACGGCCTCGAATTCGCCTTGTCGCGTCGGGAAGGTGACGCGCAGGTTTTTGACATCCAGAAGCGGGGTCATGAGTGGCCTCCTTCTTTGGGGTCCAGCACATCGCGCAGACCGTCACCCAACAGGTTGAACGCCAGCGAGACGGTGAAAATGGCAAGGCCGGGCATGGTGGCAACCCACCAGTGATCCAGAATAAACCGCCGCCCTTCGGCGATCATCGCGCCCCATTCGGGGCTGGGGGGCTGTGCGCCAAGGCCAAGGAAGCCAAGGCCGGCAGCGGCCAGAATAACACCGGCCATATCCAGCGTCACCCGCACGATCAGTGACGAAATACACAGCGGCCAGATGTGGCGTGTGATGATCCGGCCCGCCCGCGCACCTTGCAGTTTGATGGCGGCGATGTAATCGGAATTGCGGATGGTCAGGGTTTCGGCCCGCGCGATCCGTGCATAAGGCGGCCATGCAGTCAGCGAAATCGCCAGCACCGCGTTTTCGATACCAGCCCCAAGGGCCGCCACAAAGGCCAGCGCCAGAACGAGGCGGGGGAAGGCCAGAAAGATGTCGGTGATCCGCATCAGGATGGTGTCGATCCAGCCGCCGGTATAACCGGCCACCGTGCCCACCAGCAGCCCGACGATGGGCGCGATCAGGGCGACCAGCGCCACGATATACAGCGTGATCCGCGAGCCATAGATCATCCGGCTAAGAATATCGCGGCCCAGACTGTCGGTGCCCAGCAAATGCCCCTCGGTTCCCGGCGGTTGCAACCGGTTTCCAAGGTTTTGAACAAACGGATCCATCGGCGCCAGCAGCGGGGCTGCGGCAGCGATCAGCACCAGCAACAGCAGGATGCCCAGACCGATCATCGCCATCGAGTTGGACTTCAGCGTCAGCCACCCCGAATACAGCGCCGCAAATTTTGCGTGCCGCCGTGAGGTGGGCGTATCGGTCATCAGCCATTCGCGCAGGGTTTGTTTTTGCATGTTGGTATCCGTCATTTTGCCGCCCTCGGATCAAAGAACCGATACAGCAGATCGGAGAAGATATTCAGCAGCACAAAGATCAGGCCGACAACCACCGTGCCACCCAGCACCGCGTTCATATCGGCCGACAACAGCGCCGTGGTGATATACTGGCCAATCCCCGGCCAGGCGAAGATCGTTTCGGTCAGCACCGCGCCCTCCAGCAGGTTGGCGTAACTCAGGGCAATCACCGTGATCAGCTGCACCTTGATATTGCCAAAGGCATGTCGCCAGACAACGGTGCGTTCCGGCAGGCCCTTGACCCGCGCGGTGGTGATGTATTCGGCGCTCATTTGTTCCAGCATGAAAGAACGGGTCATGCGGCTGATATAGGCCATCGAATAATAGCCAAGGATCGAGGATGGCAGGATAATGTGGCTGACGGCGTTCCAGAACACATCCCAGTTATTGCTGATAATACTGTCGATCAGGATCATTCCCGTGACGGTTGGCACGATGTCCTCGTAGAAAATGCCAACGCGGCCCGGCCCGCCGACCCAGCCAAGGATGCCGTAAAACACCAGCAGGCCCATCAGGCCCAGCCAGAAGATCGGCATGGAATATCCGACCAGCGCCACAACACGGGCGACCTGATCAATCCATGTGCCGCGTTTCACGGCGGCAATAACGCCAAGTGGGACACCAAGGACCACACCAAAAAAGGTGCCGATGGTCGCCAGTTCCAGCGTGGCGGGGAAAACTCGTTTGATGTCTTCTGCAACGGGGCGGGCATTCAGCAGTGACATGCCGAAATCGCCGTGCAGTACATCCCAGATGTAATAGGCAAATTGCACAAGAATCGGTTTGTCCAGACCCATAGCCTGATAGGCGGCTTCATAGGTTTCCCTGGACGCCCGTTCGCCCACAATCGAAATCACCGGGTCAATCGGCATCACACGGCCAATGATAAAGGTGACAAAGGTCAGCCCCAGCATGGTGACAATCACGGATCCCAGCGTTTTCAGAACCGTGGCGAAAGCGGACGAGGAAAAGGGCGACTTGCGCCGCCCGTTTCCGTTATTTTCAACGACCGCCATTTACTTGGTGACCGGCCAGTAGGACACAGCGGTAATCGCGCCGCCCAGATTCAGGTTTTGCACGTTTTCACGGCGACCTGTCTGTTCAACCTTCTGGAACAGAATGGCAAAAGGTGCTTTTTGCAGGAATTCACGCTGGATTTCCTCGTACATGCCTTTGCGCACGTCGCGATCGCCTTCAACCACAGCCGCGGCCACCTTTTCGGTCAGCCCGTCTGTATCCCACGCATTGCGCCATGCCAGAAGGCCGGTTGCCTGCGCTTCGTCCGAGTTGTCGGGGTTATAGGCAAACGTGCCTGCGTTGGTGTGCGGATCAGGATAATCCGGACCCCATGCACCGATATACATGTCCAGCTCGCGGGCACGATATTTGGTCAGGATCTGTTTGCCTGTGCCAACTGTCAGGTTCAGGGTGATGCCAGCCTGCGCAAAGGTGTTTTGCAGCGACTGGGCAATTTCCAGACGTTCCTGTGCTTCGCGAACACCGGCCGTGATAGTCAGGTTGCTTACACCGGCAGCCGCCAACAGTTCCTTGGCTTTTTCGATGTTCAGCGAGAAAGGCTGGTCCTCGATCGCACCCAGATAGGTGGCGGGCAGGAAGTTCTGGTGGATCACATACTGACCCTTGAGGAAGCTGTTCTGCATCCCTTCATAATCAACCAGATATTTGATCGCCTGCCGCACTTCGGGCTTGCTCAGCTCGGGGTGCTTCTGGTTGACCGAGATATACATGATCCGGCCCCGCAGCGCGCTGTCGATGGCCACACCGTCGGCACCGGCCAGACCGGCAACATCATCAGGGTTCAGATCGCGGGCAACGTCAATATCGCCGCGTTCCAGCATCAGACGCTGGGTCGAGCTTTCGGCGACGTGCTTTACAACGACGCGCTTCATTGCCGGTTCACCCAGATAGAAGTTCGGGTTGGATTTCAGTGTAACCGATTCATTCGGCTTCCAGCTGACCAGTGTATAGGCACCGGAACCGGCTGTGTTGGTTTTCAGCCAAGTGTTGCCCATGTCGCCATCGACTTCGTGCTTCATCACTTCTTCTTTGTCCAGAATGCCGCCGATGGTGGCTGTCAGACAGTTCAGAACAAAGGATGTCGCATAGCGTTTGTCGGTGGTGATCGAAACGGTATTGCCTTCGGCTTTGATCATGTCCTTGGCGTTGTCGGCAGTGAAACCGAACTGCGTCAGGATGAACGAAGGTGTTTTGTTCAGGATCACGGCGCGTTGCAGCGACCATGCGGCGTCTTCGGCCCGCACGGGGTTGCCCGAGGCAAATTTCACACCTTCACGCATGGTGAATGTGATGGTTTTGCCATCTTCGGAAACCGTCCAGCTTGCGGCCAGATCGGGGCCGTAACCGGCATCCAGATTCATCGGGTCAAAGTTGACCAGCTTGCCGTAAATATTGCGGCTGACGTCGGAACCGGCGAATTCGAACGATTCGGCCGGGTCCAGCGTGGTGATGTCGTCGATCCGGTTGGCGATGACCAGCATATTTGCCGGCGTTTCGGCCACAACGGGCGCGGCCGCCAATGTGGCGGCAAAGCTCATGACCACACCGGCCATTATGTTTTTGATTGGTTTCATTATTTATCCTCTCTGATTGATTATTGTTACTCTTGCGGTTTTCCTGCTTCTGCCTTGGTTATTCTTTCCATGTTTTGTCCAGAACCCGCAGCCAGTTTTCATGGCACAGTTTCCGCATCAATGGTTCATCATAACCATGCGCCCGCATCGCGGCACGCAAATTGTTCAACCCGGCCACATCGGTAATCTGGTCGGGCACCCATGCACCATCAAAATCCGACCCCAGACCAACGCGGTCCTCGCCCAGTTTTTCGATCATGTAATCCAGATGCCGCAGCATGGTGTCCAGCGGCGTGTCCCGATCCATCTGCCCGTCCTCGCGCAGGAATGCGCAGGCGAAGTTCAGGCCCGCCATGCCGTCACTTTCGGCAATCGCCGCCAGTTGTTTGTCGGTCAGGTTGCGGGCGTGGTTGCAAATGGCGTGGACATTGGAATGGGTCGCCACCAGCGGCGCATCGGTGGTTTTGGCGATGTCCCAGAAACCGGCCTCGTTCAAATGCGAAAGGTCCAGCATGATGCCCAGCTCGTTGCACCGCTTTACCAGCCGGAAACCGGCTTCGGTCAGCCCGTCGCCAATATTGCCATCCGACGGAAAGCGGAACGGCACACCGTAACCGAAAATCGTATCGCGGCTCCAGACCGGCCCAAGGGAACGCAGGCCAGCGGCATGCAGCACCTCAAGCGTATGCAGCTCCGCGTCAATTGCTTCGGCCCCCTCCATATGCATGATCGCCGCCATCTGACCGCTGGCGAAACAGCCGCGCAGATCATCCGCCGTATGACAGATTTTCAGCGCGCCCATTTCCTGAAGGCGCAACAGGATGGCAATTTCTTCCATAATCACGGGCAGTGCTTCAGCCTGTGGCACAGGGGCGGGCAGCGGCACGTCATATTGTGGCTGGCTCATCTCGTCGTATTTGTCATCAAGGGATTTGCCGTTTGATGGCGAGCGCACATAAAGCGCAAAGAAACCGCCGCCAAATCCGCCGATATTTGCACGCGGAATATCAATATGGCCATCGCGTCCGGTAACAAAGCTGCTGGCCTTGTCCACCCCGCCATTGACCATCAGTTTGAGCAGGGCATCATTATGCCCGTCAAATATCATCGGTTCATTTTGTTTCAGCAAAGAATCCCCCCAATAGATACAACACCTTAGCAATTGTTTTTCCGATAGCCATAGGCATACCAATAAGATAAACTCATAGAGCAATGAATAAAACTGTAGTTACCTATGCGAAAATCCTGGCACTCCCTGTCTGAATATCAGGCCCTGCGCGCGATGATGGAGGGCAATACCACTGCCTCGGCCGCGCGGCGGCTGGGCCTGTCGCAATCGGCTGTGTCGCGGTCGTTGACCAACCTTGAAGCGCGGATTGGCACAACCCTGTTTGAACGCGAATCCGGTCGTCTGGTACCGACAAGCGCGGCGGTGCGGCTGAATTCACGGCTGGATGCGCTGTTTCAGGCGCTGGACAGTATCGATGGCCCCGCTGAAACCCCGCGCGAAAACCTGCGGCTGATCGCGCCACCGACATTCGCCAACCAGTTTATCATCGGGCACATGGCCAGCTTTATAAAAACCCATCCCGGGGCATTTATCAGTCTGGAAATCGCCATTTCCCCCGAGGTTGTTGCCGGTGTTCAGGCTGACAATTACGATCTGGGAATTGTCGGGGTTGAACCGACCCGCGCGGGGGCCAAACTGATCCCGTTTCGCAAGGCGACTGCGGCGGTTGTGATGTCGGCGGACCATCCGCTTGCCGCACAGGACACCATTCTGCCGATGGATCTGGACGGGGAAAACCTGATCGGGTTCAACTACCGCCATGCGCGGCGGGCGCAACTGGACAAACTGCTGCTCGAGGTCAGGGCCTATCCAAAGGTGGTTGCCGAAGTTTCCAGCTCGACCGCCGCAATTGATCTGGTGCGGCTGGGTGTTGGATTGGCCGTGGTCAATCCGTTCCCCTCGGTTCAGGCCAGGGCGGACGGGGTGGTGTTCCGTCCCTTTGCCTCGGCGATTACCTATCAGACGTATTTCGTGGCGCCGGACCACCGGCCCCTGTCGCAAACCGCGCGGCATTTTCTGCGGCATGTGCGGCTGCATACGCCGAAAGACGCGTTTTCAGAAGCGGTGTAATTGTTACCTCGGGGTAGCCGCGAGTAATGTGCGCGGAAACATTTCCACTAAACCGGTTTAGTGGTTCTATTCAGACAAGCATTATTTCCTATCATATCAATGATATAAACAGGAATATCAGCTTGGGGTTACACCCCGAAACGATCCATAAGAGACTGCCAGCGCAACACAGCCGGCAGGAACCACGGCTTGCCGGCGTAAAACGCCCGTGTCGGGAATTCCAACCCGTCCAGCGCCGTTTCCCCACCCTTTTCCCCCAGCATTTTCAACGCGGCCTTATGCCCGAAATAGGTGGCCCGCCCCACGCCGGACCCGCAATAGCCCATGACATAATGCAACCCGTCATGGCACCCCAGATGCGGGGCATAATCAAAGGTATAGGCAACCGTGCCGGACCATGCGTGGGTGATTTTGGCATCAGCCAGTTGCGGAAATATTCGCAGCATCAGACGGCGCAGGTCGGGGGTGTAATGGTCGGGCCGGTCGGCATTATCGAACGACCGCCCGCCAAACACCACACGGGTGCCATCAGGGGAAGGGCGGTAATACAGAACCAGCCGCGAGGAATCGACAACACATTTGCCATCGGGAAAGGCGCTGCGGATCAAATCAGGCGACAGTTGTTCGGTGGCAATTATCGCGGACCGCAACGGCATGATCCGGCGATGAAAGAACGGCAGTTCGGGTCCGGAATACCCGTTGGTCGCCACCAGAACCTGCTTGGCCGAAACGGTTCTGTCGCCAATCCGTACGGCAAACCTGTCCCCGTCCCGCTGCACACCCTTGGCCCGCGCCGGTGCATAAAGGCGTGCGCCCGCTGCTATTGCCTTTTGCGCCAACCCTTTGACCAATTTCGCAGGCTGCAATTGCCCGTCCTCGGGGTAAACCGCCCCGCCGTGATAAAAATCACTGCCGATATGCGCCGACTGCTGCGCCTTGGGAACCATTTCAAACGCAAAGCCGACCGCCTTGGCCAAGGCTTCGTTACTGCGGGCGGTTTCCTCGTAATGGCTGGCGCGGCTGATCCCTTTGAAACGGCCCGATTCCGGCTGCAAGTCACATGCTATACCCTCATCCGTGATCAGGGTTTTCAGATAGGTCAGCGAGTCCATAGATTCGCGCAAGATCGCCGTCGCTTTGGCCTGCCCGAAAGCAGCCGTCAGCCCCGCAACCCCCAGCTTGTGAAACGATGGCCCGATCTGTCCGCCATTGCGGGACGAACAGCCATAGCCGATCATATCGCCATCAATCACGGTCACATCCCGCCCCGCCTGCGCCAATGTCAGGGCGGCAGACAACCCGCTATATCCGGCACCGATGATCAGGGTATCAACCGTATCCGGCAGGGTTTGCGGATCAAGCGAAAGGTCCGCATCAGGCAGACCAGAATCGTCCCACCAGTAGGGGCGGTTCTGTATCCCTTCAGACATCGACAAACATATCGGTCTCCGGGTCATAATTCTGCAACCCGCCTTCACCGATATCATGCCACAGCCCGTGCAAGCTGAGGGTTTCATTTTTAATTGCGCTTTTAACAAAGGGGAATGTCAGCAGATTTTCCAGCGAGATTACGACTGCCGCTTTTTCCAACTGACGCCGCGCTTCGGTTTCGTCATCAAGATTCATATCCTTGACACGGTTATACCCGGGCCGCAGGATATCCATCCACCGACCAACAAAGCTGGACTTTTTCTCAAGCTCGGGGGCTTGGCCCGAACACATGTCATAACAGCCGTTTACCCCGCCGCAGTTCGAATGGCCCAGCACAATCAAATGCGCCACCTTAAGCGAGGTCACAGCAAACTCCAGCGCCGCCGAAGTGCCGTGATGGTCGCCATCCGGCGCATAAGGGGGGACCAGATTGGCAATATTACGGTGGATGAAAAATTCGCCCTGATCGGCACCAAAAATCGACGTCACATGCACGCGGCTGTCACAGCAGGAAATCACCATGGCGCGCGGGTGTTGGCCCTCTTCCACCAAATGACGATACCAGACCTTGTTATCAGCATAGGAAGTTGCCTTCCAACCTTGATAGCGTTTGGCCAGATAGTTTGGCAGCGGTTTGGCGTATTCCATAGTGGCGCTCCTTGTTGGCGTCTTGGTTTCTATCTAGATAGGGAGCATTTATCGGAATTTCGAGTTATTTCTGGTCTTGGCGGAAACCTTTTCTAAGGAACCTTTGGCGATGCTTTTGCGCGAAGTGGGGGCATAGAACCGGAGGGTGAGGGCATGCAGCAAATTGCAATGCTTGTATTTGAAGAAAAGGTGCGGCTGGAATCCGACCGGCTGGCGGAATTATATGCGCAACTGGGGGAAACCGGCGCGCAGGATGTGGTCTGTCGCGCGATGGAGGAACTGGCCGTGCGGCTGGCCCGCATTGACGAGGCATTTCGCACCTGCAAACTGACGGCTCTGCGCAAAGGCGCGAAGGGGCTGATCGGGATTGCCGAACAGGTCGGGATGCAGCGGCTGGCCGATGTGGCACGGGATGTGTGCACCTGTGCCGAAGGTCCCGATCCAGTGGCGCTGGGGGCAACGATGGCGCGTTTGCAAAGGGTCGGGGACCGGTCATTGACGGCGGTTTGGGATTTACAGGATTTATCGGTCTAAACAGATTGCGGCGTTACGAAATCTTGTAAAGATTTCGGTCTGTTTTCTTTGCAAGAAAACAGGCAGGTTGATAGGGTGATCCGAAAATCCGAATTCCCAACAAGGCCGCGAAACATGTCTGTAAAATTTGCCAAGGAAGAAACCCCTTCAATCCCGCTTTGTATTGTAGAAGCCGACACTTTCGACGATTGGTCTGCCGCTCAACCGGCATCTGTCACTGCATGGCTCGAGGCAAACGGCTTTACCGCCGCACTGGGCGAGGTCTGTCTGGTTCCGGGTGAAACCGGCGCGCCTGAAATGGCCGTGGTCGGTTATGGAAAACCCGCCACACGGGCGCGCGGGCGGTTCCATCTGGCCAAAGCCGCAGCTGCCTTGCCTGCGGGAACCTATCACATCGAATCCGGTCTGGAAGACGCCGCATTGGAAGAGGCGGCGCTGGGCTGGTTGCTGTCCGGCTACCAGTTCACCCGTTACCGGCAGCAAAAGCCGAACAAGGTGCGCCTGAAAGCACCCAAAGGCATCGACGCCGCGCGGATCGAGGCTATCGCGGCAGGCGAGGTTCTGACCCGCGACCTGATCAATACGCCAGCTTCCGACATGGGACCGCAGGAACTGGAAGACGCATTTCTGGCATTGGCGGCAGAACACGGGGCCAAGGCGCAGGTGGTCATGGGGAATGATCTGCTGACACAAAACCTGCCGATGATCCATGCCGTTGGCCGTGCGTCCGACCGTGCGCCGCGCCTGCTGGATATGCGCTGGGGCGATACGGGGCCAACGCTGACACTGGTGGGCAAGGGCGTGTGTTTTGACACCGGCGGCCTGAACATCAAACCGGGCAGTTCGATGGGTCTGATGAAAAAGGACATGGGCGGGGCGGCTACGGTGATGGGGCTGGCGCATATGATCATAACGCTGGGCCTGAAACTGCGCCTACGGGTGCTGGTGCCGGCGGTTGAAAACGCCATCAACGGCTCGGCATTCCGACCGCAAGACATCCTGACCTCGCGCAAGGGGCAGACCGTCGAAGTAAACAACACCGACGCCGAGGGGCGGCTGGTGCTGGCCGATGCGCTGGCACTGGCGGATGAGGAAACACCGGACTGCCTGATCTCGATGGCCACTTTGACCGG
>WGBJ01000186.1 GCA_015494385.1 Marinosulfonomonas sp. | reverse complement strand
GCGCGAACGCGACCGGCTGATCGAGGCCTCGGGCGGTCTGCGCCGCGCCGACCGGGCCGATCTGTGCGCCTCCTTCCAGGCGGCGGTTGCCGATGTCATGGCCGAAAAATCCCGCCGCGCGCTGGCGCTGTATCTGCAGGATTCGCCGGCGGACCCCGCCTTTGCCGTGGCCGGGGGCGTTGCCGCGAACAAGGCCATTCGCGCCGTGTTAGAGACTGTTTCCGCCCAGGCGGGGGTTCTCTTTACCGCCCCGCCGCTGGCGCTTTGCACCGATAACGCGGCGATGATCGCCTGGGCCGGGATCGAACGTTTCGCCACCGGCCAGCAAGACGACATGACCCTGGCGGCGCGCCCGCGCTGGCCGCTCGACAGCGCGGCGCCGGCGATGCTGGGATCCGGCCGCAAGGGGGCCAAGGCATGAACGCGATCAGCGTTCTGGGGGCCGGGGCCTTTGGCACCTCGCTGGCCATCGCGCTGGCCCGTGGCGGGCGGCAGGTCACCCTGGTCGCCCGGTCTCCCGATGCCGCAGCCGCGCTGGATCGCGACCGATGCAACACCGCGCGCCTGCCCGGCACCGGCTTTCCCGACACGCTGACCGTGACCGCTTCCACCAGCGATCTGGCCCCGATCTGCCTGCTTGCCGTCCCGACCCAGGCGCTGCGGCCGTATTGCGCGGCGCTCGCCGCTGACCTGGGGGCGCGCCATCTCGTGGCTTGCTGCAAGGGCGTCGATCTGACCACCGGACTCGGACCCACCGGCGTGATTGCCCAGGCCTGCCCCAGGGCGACGCCGGCCATCCTGTCGGGCCCCAGTTTCGCCGCCGACATCGCCGCCGGCCTGCCCACCGCGCTGACCATCGCCGCCCATGACGCGGATGTCGCCGAAGCCCTGCAGGGCGCGCTGGCAACGACCAGCCTGCGGCTGTATCGCAGCACCGACGTCGCCGGGGTGGAACTGGGCGGCGCGCTGAAAAACGTTGTCGCGATCGCCGCGGGCGTGGCCATCGGCGCCGGGCTGGGGGAAAGCGCGCGCGCTGCCCTGATCAGCCGCGGCTACGCCGAACTGTGCCGGTTCGCGGCCCGGATGGGGGCGCAGCAGGCCACGCTGTCGGGCCTGTCTGGGCTGGGCGATCTGATCCTCACCTCGACCTCGCAGAAGTCGCGCAACTTTTCCCACGGCCTGGCACTGGGGCGCGGGGCCGAACCGGACGCCGGCGCCACGGTCGAAGGCGTTGCCACCGCGCGGGCGGTGGCGCAGAAAGCCCGGGATTTGCGCATCGACATGCCGGTGACCAGCACCGTCGCCGCGCTGGTCAACCACGAGATTACCACCACACAGGCGGTGACCGCGCTTTTGTCACGGCCCCTGAAAGAGGAATGAGCCCATGCAATACTGGCTGTTCAAATCGGAACCCAACACCTGGAGCTGGCAGCAGCAGCTCGACAAGGCCCCCGACTGCGAAGAATGGGACGGGGTGCGGAATTACCAGGCGCGCAACAACATGCGCCAGATGCAGGTGGGCGACCTGGGGTTCTTCTACCATTCGCTCAAGGAAAAGGCGGTGGTCGGCATTGTCGAGGTCTGCACCCTTGCCCACCCCGACAGCACCACCGACGATCCGCGTTGGGAATGCGTCGATGTCCGCGCGGTGGAATCGCTGCCGAACCCGGTGACCCTGGCCATGTGCAAGGCGGATGCGCGGCTGAAAGACATGGTGCTGGTCAACAATTCGCGCCTGTCTGTGCAGCCCGTCACCGCGGCCGAATGGCAGGTGGTGAAAGAACTTGGCGGCCTGACCTAGCGCCAGAACCGGCGCACGACCGAGGCGACCGCCGCGCCGCGGGTGAATTGCCGGTGTTCGGGCCGTTCAATCGTCACTTGCGCTGAAATGGGAAATGGAGGGCCCCGACCCCTCGGGACCCTCCGCCACCCCACGTGCTCCCTTAGCACCACACGTGAATATAAAAGGTTCCGGCCGTCCTGGCCCGATACAGAAAACCCTAGGCCAAGTCGCGATTCCAATCAAACGCCAAGTGTCGCCAATACGGTTCAAATTAAAACCATTCCCTTAACGAAAAACGCCCGCCAAAAACTGGCGGGCGCTTTGAAAGACTTGTTACCGGGGTTTAGCCGTATACGGACTCTTTGCCGAAATGCTTGGTCAGCATGTAGTAAACCACAGCACGGTATTTGTTGCGCTCGGAGCGGCCATAGGTGTCCAGCACCTTGTTGATTGCTTCCATCAGCTCGGAACCATCGGGCAGGCCCAGCTTCTTGATCAGGAAATTGTTTTTGACTGTTTCCAACTCGGCTGGCTGGGTTGCAGCAACTGTCGAGGCATCGGCGTTATAAATGGCCGGGCCGCAGCCGATTGTGACTTTGGTCAGCAGATCCATGTCAGGTGTCATGCCGCATTTGTTCTTCAGATCATCTGCATACTGCGCGATCAGGTCGTCTCTTTTACCCATAAGGTTTTACTCCCACCAATTTGGCATTCCTGCCGTGTTACAAAACGCCAAAACGGCGCGTGACGACACGATAGCCCAAGAATATACCTGCACAAAGGGAAAAATTTGGCATATTCGTCACATATGATGTGTCAGGCGCAAGTTGTTCTGGCGCCTGACTTTTCTAATTAGATTAGAAGCGGAAACCTGCCCTAACGGAAACCTGATCCAGTTCGGCGTCAGGGATCGCACCGGACAGATTGCCAATGTCGTGGCGTTGGTATTCCACACCAATGAACATCCGGTCCGTAATGGCATGGTCATAACCGATGCCATAGGTTGCACCACCTCCCGTCCCCAGATTGGATGTATCAACGACAGCATAACCAAGGGTGCCAAAAATCAACCCGTTGCCAACCTTGTAACCAGCGCGCGCCTTGACGCCATATTGACTGTCCAGATCGGTGCCGCCGGTTGTTGTGATATTGGTTCCTTCGGCTTCCAGTTCCATACCCAGAACGTAACTGCCGAAATCCTGATTATAGCCGACAAAGCCACCATATGTATTATCTGTCGTTGTTGCCGTGCCATCCAGTCCGAAATCTCCACGACCGATCTGCAAGCCGCCGTAAAAGCCGCCCCAGTCCTGCGCCATAACTGTTGCAGGCATCAGAAGGGCAATTGCGAGGGCTGCCGATTTTATGTGTTTCATTGTTTTCTCCTCGTTTGTTTGTTGATAGCCGGCGGAACGATCCCGCCGCGCTGATCAACGCCCTGCCTAGCGGGGGATCAAAGCAAGAGACAAATCACAAACACCGTGAGGTATCGGGTTCGGCGAACAGCGGCCTGTAGAGCGGAATCCGGTTAGCGGGAAATGGCGTATTCCATTGGATATATTCATTATTACCGCCCCGATGGCTTTGCCATTCACATCTGTGATCAAACGCTGGTCGCCAGACAGAATCGCAAACAAAAAAATACCGGACACAAGGCCCGGTATTTTTGATCGTTGTTTTACCGAATATCAGTAGCGGTAATGTTCCGGCTTGAAGGGGCCGTCAACCGGCACACCGATATAATCCGCCTGCTCTTTGTCCAGAACTGACAGGTTCACGCCAATGCGGGCAAGGTGCAGACGGGCAACTTTTTCATCCAGATGCTTGGGCAGGATGTAAACGTCGTTCTTGTACTCGTCGCCTTTGGTCCACAGTTCGATCTGGGCCAGCGTCTGGTTGGTAAAGGACGCGGACATCACGAAAGACGGGTGCCCCGTGGCATTGCCAAGGTTCAGCAAACGACCCTCGGACAGCAGAATGATGCGATTGCCGGATGGCATTTCGATCATATCCACCTGATCCTTGATGTTGGTCCATTTGTGGTTCTTCAGGCTGGCAACCTGAATTTCGTTATCGAAGTGGCCGATGTTGCCGACAATCGCCATGTCCTTCATCGCGCGCATATGCTCGATGCGGATCACATCTTTGTTGCCTGTTGTGGTAATAAAAATGTCGGCGCTATCAACCACGTCTTCCAGACGGACAACCTCGAACCCGTCCATCGCGGCCTGAAGGGCGCAGATCGGGTCAACTTCGGTTACTTTCACGCGGGCACCGGCGCCGGACAGGGACGCGGCGGAACCTTTGCCAACATCGCCATAACCGCAAACCACGGCAACCTTACCGGCCATCATGGTGTCGG
>WGBJ01000185.1 GCA_015494385.1 Marinosulfonomonas sp. | reverse complement strand
TAAGGCGCGGTTGCCGGATCGGCCATCGCGAAATGGCGCAGATCATCGCGCAACAGGCTGCTTGGGATGTCATCGGCCAAGACACCCTTGTCGCGAGCATAGAGAACCAGCGTGCCAAGGGCATAGGGTTTGCCCGCCCCTTCCAGCAATTTGCCCGCCTTTGCCAGCTTTGTTACCCGTGCTGTATCGGCCGACAGGAACACGTCATAAGGCGCGCCTTTGCTGATCTGGGCAAACAATGTGCCGGTCGAGCCATTAACGATACGCAGTGTATGACCGGTTTCCTGACTGAACTGCGCCCCTATTTCCTGCATCGCAGGCAGGAAATTCGACGCCACGGCCACCGTCACTTCGCCTGCCAGAACCGCCCCCGAAAACAGCCCCGCAAAAAGGGTTAGAACAACGGTTTTCAAAAGGCGCATAAAACAAACCATAGCCTCTAAGAACCCGTTATAGCGCCCTTTTGCAAGCCAATATCACCGCAGGAACACTCTGTCGCAGGCCCGCAATTGCGGCGCGATATCAAGTGCATCACGGCATAGCCGGTCACACCGTTCACAGGTTTTCAGGGTAGTGGTGCCCGAGGCGAGACTTGAACTCGCACGATATTGCTATCGGGGGATTTTGAATCCCCTGCGTCTACCATTCCGCCACTCGGGCAACCTGTCGGTTACAAAAAACGGGTCTAGCGCCGACCGGTGCGGGCGTCCATAGGAAAAATCCCATCTCTCTCAAAAAAATCCGCACAGGCGCGCCGGATCGCAGCAAACCCCCGGCGATTATAAAAGTTTGACTGGTTTTGCAGGCGACAGTATCAAATATTATGACCCAAAGCGCAGGCGTTGACCGCAGCCACCAGAAATCGACCATGCAAAAGCTGGCTTTTGCCGGTCTTCATTTTTGTATCCTGTTGTTTGCTGTCTGGCTGGTTCTGCCCGTGGAAAAGCAGCTTTTCGGATCATGGACCACCCTGCCCGACCTCCCGCGCGCCTGGCTGCTTGTGGCTTTTACAGCGGTGTATTTCCTGCGTCACCTTTTGACGCTGTTTTACCTGATCATCCGCAAGATCACCTGGGCCGAGGCCCTTGGGCTGGTTGTGTTCCTGTTCGTGATCGAAATCGGCTTCCTGTTGCTGGGGGGCGGTATCCTGCGGGGCCATCCCGTCCCGTTCGGTCTGCTTGATGGTGTCGGAACGGGGTTGTTTTTGCTGGGCTCATACCTGAACAGCTTTTCCGAGATACAACGCAAATGGTGGAAGCAGGACCGCGCCAACAAGGGGCATTGTTATACGGGGGGGTTGTTTCGGTATTCCATGCATATCAACTATTTCGGCGATACCGTTCTATTCACCGGCTGGGCCATGGTGACCCATAGTGCCATCGCCTATCTGCTGCCTTTGCTGATTACGCTTTTGTTCATCTACATGCATATCCCCGGGCTGGATGCCTATCTTGAAGAACGTTATGGCGACGAATTTCGCGCCTATGCCAAGTCAACCAGAAAACTGATCCCGTTTGTGTATTAGAGCATATCGCACCAAATCGAATTCACCGCCCAGACCGAACGCATTCACTTGCGCGAACGCTGCCTCGGTCGGGGCGGAGAATGCTCGAAACTGATCAGGTGCGACACGCTCTAGAACATCACCCCGACCAACCACAGCGTGATCCCCGGGAACATCACCAGCACCAGCACCCGCAGCAGATCGGACATCACAAAGGGGAACACGCCCTGATAGGTTTTGGACATCGGAATGTCCTTGGCCATGGAATTGATGATGAACAGGTTCATCCCCACCGGTGGTGTGATCAACCCCACCTCGACCACAATCAGGGCAAGGATGCCGAACCAGATCGCCGTGTCCTCGGCGCTCATGCCGAAATCCAGCACCTCGATGATCGGGATAAAAATCGGGATGGTCAGCAGGATCATCGACAGGCTGTCCATGATGCAGCCGAACACCAGATAGAACAGCAGCATGATGGTCAGCACCAGATAGGGGCCGTAGCCCTGCGCCAAAATCCATTCGGCCAGTTGTTGCGGCGCCTGTGTGGTGGCAAGGAAGGAGTTGAACACCTGCGCGCCCAGAATGATCAGGAAGATCATCGCGCTGGCATTGGCCGCCCCCAGCACCGAATCCAGAAATCCGCGCCAGTTCAGCCCCCCCGTCATCACACCGTAAAGGCCCGTGGCCACAGCGCCAACCGCCGCCCCTTCGGTCGGGGAAAACAGTGCCTGAATACCGGGTTGTGCCCAGTTCCAGTCACCGGCAATCCCGCCGATCACAAGGCCGAAAATCACCACCACCGGCCAGACC
>WGBJ01000184.1 GCA_015494385.1 Marinosulfonomonas sp. | reverse complement strand
TGTTTTGGTTTTGATGGAGCGCGGCGGATGAGCGACAAACCGGTAGACGAGATGAGCTTTGAAGAAGCCATGGCAGCACTTGAGGCCGTCGTGGGCCAGCTTGAGCGCGGGGACGTGCCGCTTGAGGAATCGATCAAGCTGTACGAGCGCGGGGCGGAATTGAAAAAACGCTGCGAGGCCAAGCTGAAGGAAGCCGAAGAAAAGGTTGCCGCGATCACGCTGGGCGAAGACGGGCAGCCAACGGGGACAAACCCGGTCGAAGGGCTGTAAATGTTTGCCAAATCACTGAATGACGCGGCAGGGCAAATCGGCACCTGCCTGCAACAGCTTATGGCACCGCTGGGCGATCTGCCTGTGGTGCAGGCGATGCGCTATGCCACATCCGGTGGCAAACGGGTGCGGGGGTTTCTGGTGCTGGAAACGGCGCGTCTGCACGGGGTGGACGTGGCCCGCGCGCTCTATCCGGCGGCGGCGGTGGAAATGCTGCATGCCTATTCGCTGGTGCATGACGATCTGCCCTGTATGGATGACGATGACCTACGCCGTGGCCAGCCCACGGTGCATGTGAAATGGGATCAGGCCACAGCGGTTCTGGCAGGGGATGCGCTGCAAACGCTGGCGTTTGAAACCCTGACCCGCGCAGAAGTCTCGGACAATCCGGCGGTACGACTGGAGTTGGTGGCGTCTTTGGCGCGGGCCTCGGGCGCGCAGGGGATGGTGCTGGGACAGGCCTTGGACATTGCCGCCGAAACAGCGCCCGAACCACTAACGCTAAAGGAAATCACCCGCCTGCAAGATGGCAAAACCGGCGCCCTGATCCGCTGGTCCGCCGAGGCGGGCGCGGTGATGGCCGGCGCCGATGTCACCCCGATGCGCGACTATGCAACCGCGCTGGGTCTGGCCTTCCAGATCGCCGATGACATTCTGGATGTCGAAGGCGACGCCACCAAGGCCGGCAAACGGCTGGGCAAGGACGCGGATGCGGGCAAGGCCACCTTTGTTTCCCTGCTGGGGCTGGACGGGGCCAAGGTGCGTGCGGCGGAACTGGTCGATCAGGCGCAGGCGGCCCTTGAACCTTTTGGCACAAAGGCAGATACTCTGCGTCAGGCCGCGCAGTTTGTCATTGCGCGGGATAAGTGAGTTATATCCGATGAGCGAGCGCCCCGACACCCCGATCCTTGACCGTGTTACGGTTCCGGCAGACCTGAAAACCCTGTCTGACCAGGAACTGTCACAACTGGCCGACGAATTGCGGGCCGAAGTGATTTCGGCCGTGTCCGTCACCGGCGGCCATCTGGGCGCGGGGCTGGGCGTGGTGGAACTGACCGTGGCGCTGCACGCGGTGTTCGATACCCCGCGTGATCGGCTGATCTGGGACGTGGGCCACCAGTGTTATCCGCACAAGGTGCTGACCGGGCGGCGTGACCGCATCCGCACCCTGCGACAGGAAAAAGGGCTGTCCGGTTTCACCAAACGCGCGGAATCCCCTTATGATCCGTTTGGCGCTGGCCACAGCTCGACCTCGATTTCCGCGGCCCTTGGCTTTGCCGTGGCGCGGGATCTGGGCGGCGCGCCGGAACACGGCATAGGTGATGCGATTGCGGTGATCGGCGATGGTTCCATGTCTGCCGGTATGGCCTATGAGGCAATGAACAACGCGGGCCATCTGAAGAAACGCATGTTCGTCATCCTGAACGACAACGAAATGTCGATTGCCCCGCCGGTTGGCGCGATGTCGGCCTATCTTTCGCGCCTTTATGCAGGCGAGCCTTTTCAGGAATTGAAATCCGCCGCCAAGGGCGCGGTCAGCCTGCTTCCCCCGCCCTTCAAGGAAGGGGCCAAGCGCGCCAAGGAAATGCTGAAATCCATGACCGTTGGCGGCACCTTGTTCGAGGAGTTGGGCTTTTCCTACGTCGGCCCGATCGACGGGCATGATCTGGACCAGTTGCTGCCGCTGCTGCGCACCGTCAAGGACCGCGCCACGGGACCGATGCTGATCCATGTGTTGACCAAAAAGGGCAAGGGATACGCCCCCGCCGAAGCCGCGCGTGACAAGGGCCATGCAACTGCCCAGTTCAACGTGGTCACCGGCGAGCAGAAAAAGGCGCCCAGCAACGCCCCCAGCTATACCCGCGTGTTTGCCGATGCTTTGCTGCAGCAGGCCGCCGGGGACGACAAGATTTGCGCCGTGACCGCCGCGATGCCCGATGGCACGGGGCTGAACCTGTTTGCCGAACGCTATCCCAGCCGTTGCTTTGATGTGGGGATTGCCGAACAACACGGGGTGACGTTCAGCGCGGCCCTTGCGGCTGGCGGGATGAAACCATTTTGCACGATGTATTCGACCTTCCTGCAACGGGGTTATGATCAGGTGGTGCATGACGTGGCGGTGCAACGCCTGCCCGTACGCTTTGCCATCGACCGCGCCGGACTGGTGGGGGCCGATGGCCCGACCCACGCGGGCGTTTACGACATTGCCTTTCTGGCCAACCTGCCCGGTTTCGTCGTGATGGCCGCCGCGGACGAGGCCGAGCTGGTGCATATGGTCGCCACCGCCGCCGCGATTGACGACGGCCCCAGCGCGTTCCGCTTTCCGCGTGGCGAAGGGGTGGGGGTAGAGCTGCCCGAACGCGGTGTGCCGCTGGAAATCGGCAAGGGGCGGATCATTGCTGAGGGGGCGCGGGTCGCGATCCTGTCCTTTGGCACGCGCCTGTCCGAAGTGCAAAAGGCCGCTGAATCGCTAACCGCCAAGGGGATCACCCCGACCATTGCCGACGCCCGTTTTGCCAAACCGCTGGACCGCGAAATGATCCTGCAACTGGCCGCCGATCACGAGGCGCTGATCACCATCGAAGAAGGCGCCGTTGGCGGTTTTGGCAGCCATGTGGCGCAATTGCTGGCCGATGAAGGCGTGTTTGACACAGGTTTGAAATTCCGCAGCATGGTGTTCCCCGATACATTCATCGACCACGCCAGCCCCGCCGCGATGTATGCCGCCGCCGCCATGAACGCGCCGGATATCGAGGCCAAAGTGCTGGATGTTCTGGGCATCGCCGATCTGTCCAGCCGACGCGCATAAAGCCGTGTAGGTTCAGACAAGAAATATACCCAATGATCATTTGCGATTTGCCATTCTGGAAATCAGAATAGTGTGCGGGCAAAAGGATGTTGTATAAAAAATACAAATTCAGTTTTGTCGGGCCATTGCGTTGACCAAATATCGACCAAACGGTTAATTCCAAGCTGTCTACCGGCTAACTTTATGTAACGTGTATATTTTTTCCATCACAATGTTAGCCATTTTTCAAAATCTTAAGGCAATAAACATGAACAACTCCATCAAATCGATCCTTCTATCAACCGTCACTATTCTTTCAGCGACCACAGCAACCGCAGACCCGGGCTATTATTATGGCGGCGGTCTGTCGTTCAGCCGTGCTAACTCTCTTGACGGGCCAACGCCGTTGTTTGGCAATCGGGAAAGCTCCGAAACGAGCCCCGCTCTTGGTTTGACAATCGGTTATCGTTTCGAAAACGGCACCGCATTTTACGGGCCGGAAGCCGATATCGACATCTTTCTGGGCAGTGGATTCGAGTATGCCAACACGTCTTGCTCAACCCGTGCCTCCGGACCCTATTATTGCAGCCGTGATGCGGTGATCCGCCTTCGTGGCATTTATGGTCAAAGCCTGAGTAACGGGCTGGAATGGTTTGGTAGCGGCGGCGTTGGCGGTGGCTTTGTGATGGTG
>WGBJ01000183.1 GCA_015494385.1 Marinosulfonomonas sp. | reverse complement strand
TCCTGACCCTGAACAAACACCTTGGCGGCGGGTCAGAATACAATGACCCCGACCACCCCGTGCAACTGGCCGTGCGCGAGGCGTTCGAGGATGTGACCGGCATGGACAGCCCTGGTTTTGGCATTGATGGCTGTTCGGCCCCCAATTTTGCCACCACCATGCACGGCTTCGCCCGCGCAATGGCATTTTTCGCGGCGGCCAGCGAAGATGGCGGGTCCGTGCGCGAACGGGCGGCGGCGGCGCTGGTTCAGGCGATGACCACCTATCCGGAACTGGTCGCAGGCGAAGGCCGTGCCTGCACCGAGTTGATGCGAGCGATGAATGGGCGCGTGGCGCTGAAAACGGGGGCCGAGGCCGTTTTTGCCGCGATTATACCTGAACTGAAGCTGGGTGTGGCGGTAAAAATATCCGATGGCAATTTTCGTGCCTCGGAATGTGCAATTGCGGCGATATTGGTAAAATTGGGCGTATTAGAGCCTGATCACCCCGCCACATTGAACCGCATGAACGCACCGATTACGAATTGCAACGGGATTACAACGGGGTATGTGAAGCCCGCAGAAGGGGTGTTTTAAAACGCTGTTGTCATCCCCGCGCAAGCGGGGACCTCTCTAAATGTCGCGCTACGTTTCAAAAGGTCCCCGCTTGCGCGGGGATGACAACGCTGTGCTAAACAAACTCTTCCGCACTATACCCCTGAATATACAGCAGTGCCGTCAGATCGCCGTGGTTGATGCGAATATCGCATTCCGCCGCCACGGACGGTTTGGCGTGCAATGCCACACCGGCCCCCGCCAACCCCAACATTCCCAGATCATTCGCGCCATCACCTACGGCCATCACCTGATCCGCCAACAGACCCAGCCGTGCGGTAATTTCGTTCAACGCGGCCACCTTGGCATCTCGGCCCAAAATCGGCTGCCCGACCTCGCCGGTCAGTTTGCTATCCGCAACGATCAACGTATTGGCGCGGTGTTCGTCAAAGCCCAGCGTTTCGGCCACCATCCCTGTAAACGCGGTAAACCCGCCCGACACCAGCGCGGCATAGGCTCCGTTTGCCTTCATCGTTGCCAACAACGCCTTGCCGCCGGGCATCAGGGTGATGCGGTTGGTCAAAACAGTCTCTATTACAGCGGAATCCAGCCCCTTTAGCAGACCAACCCGTTCCCGCAGTGCATCCTCGAAATCCAGCTCGCCATTCATCGCCCGCGCGGTGATCTGCGCCACATGGTCGCCAATTCCGGCCTCTGCGGCCAGTTCGTCAATACATTCCTGCTGGATCATTGTGCTGTCCATATCCGCCAGCAGCATCTTCTTGCGCCGCCCAGCAGAGGGTTGCACCACCAGATCAACGCCCATGCCTTGCAAATCGGCCCAGACATCCCAGCGGTTCGCGGGCACCGTTTCCACCTGAAATTCTGCCGCAACATCCGGTGCCAGCCACAGCGCATCCCCGCCGCCCCATGCATTGCGCAGGGAATCCACCACCGCAGGGCCAACCACAGGATTTGACGGGCTGGACAAAAGCGTGACTGTAAACATCTCTCATAACCTTTATGTCGTTTTTTCCAATTCAAACGCCGCTATGCGACACTTTCACTGTTGCGTCACCCCTCCCGTAGCAGTATTGCGGCAAGTGGGCTACCCCTCCCCAACGAGGGGCATTATATCTGGAAGGATACCATGTCTATACCTGCACAACCGGCAATCAAGCCGGCGAATCCGCGTTTTTCGTCCGGCCCTTGCGCCAAAAACCCCACCTATACACTTGATGCCTTATCCGACGCGCCGCTGGGCCGTTCGCATCGTGCTGCCGTTGGCAAAGCCAAACTGAAAGCAGCCATCGAAACCACCCGTGAAGTGCTGGGAATTCCCGCCGATTACAAAATCGGCATCGTTCCCGCATCCGACACCGGCGCAATGGAAATGGCCATGTGGTCATTGCTGGGCGCGCGTCCGGTTGAAATGCTGGCATGGGAAAGCTTTGGCGCGGGCTGGGTCACCGATGTGGTGAAACAGCTGAAACTGGACGCCAAGGTAACGGTGGCCGATTACGGCCAGATCGTTGACCTGAACGCTGTCGATTTTGACGCCGATGTGGTGTTCACATGGAACGGCACAACATCCGGCGTGCGTGTGCCCAATGGCGATTTCATTCCGGCGGATCGCGAAGGGCTGACCATCTGCGACGCCACATCGGCCGCCTTTGCGATGGACCTGCCGTGGGACAAGCTGGATGTCACCACTTTTAGTTGGCAAAAGGTGATGGGCGGCGAAGCGGCCCACGGGATGCTGATCCTGTCACCGCGTGCGGTTGAACGGCTGGAATCCTACACCCCCGCCTGGCCCCTGCCGAAAATCTTCCGCCTGACCAAAGGTGGCAAACTGATCGACGGTATCTTTAGCGGTGCCACCATCAACACCCCATCCATGCTGGCGGTCGAGGATTATCTGGTCGCGCTGGACTGGGCCAAATCGGTTGGCGGTCTGAAAGGCATGATCGCCCGTGCGGACGCAAATACCGCTGTGTTAGAGACGTTTGTAAAGGAACACGACTGGATCGAATTCCTTGCCGATGACCCAGCTATCCGCTCGAACACCTCGGTTTGTGTCAAATTCACGGATGATCGCATCACCGATGGCGCTGCCTTTGCCAAGGCCGTGGCCAAACGCCTGGAAGATGCCGGTGTGGCCTATGACATCGGTGCCTACCGTGATGCCCCTGCAGGCCTGCGTATCTGGTGTGGTGGCACGGTAGAAACCGCTGACGTTCAGGCGCTGATGCCGTGGCTTGACTGGGCCTTTAACGCCGAAATCAACGCGTAAATTTTCGGGCGGCCCACGGGGCCGTCCCCCCTTACATTTATATTCAAAGG
>WGBJ01000182.1 GCA_015494385.1 Marinosulfonomonas sp. | reverse complement strand
TTGTAGACGTGTATTGATTGGCTCCGTTTGGGAGGATTGAGTAAATGATGGAATTGATTATTGGCCTGCTTTCGGGCGCTGTTGGCGGCAACGTGGCTGGCGGATTGATGAAGAACCTTAGCCTTGGCACCCTTGGCAATACGATTGCCGGTATTGTTGGCGGCGGTCTGGGCGCCAAGATTTTGGGAATGCTTGGGGCCGGTGGAATGGCGGCCGGTGGCGGCATGGATGTCGGCGCGATTGTCGGTCAGGTTGCCTCGGGCGGTGTTGGCGGCGGTGTGCTGCTGGCCGTTGTCGGCATGGTCAAAAAGATGATGGCAAAGTAACAGAATTACGGGCGCCCTGATAAACGGGGCGTTCGAATCCCTTGCCAGCGTGCCCCCCTCGCGCTAGGCCATACGGGATAATTGCTAACAGGGGTTCCCATGTCGAACGACGATCCGAAAACACTTGTTTCCACCGCGTGGCTGGCTGATCATCTGAACAGCCCTGATTTGCGGATATTCGATGCCTCGTGGTTTCTGGACGAACCCGAGCGCGATGCCTTTG
The DNA here is from genome assembly GCA_015494385.1 of Marinosulfonomonas sp. GTDB lineage: Bacteria > Pseudomonadota > Alphaproteobacteria > Rhodobacterales > Rhodobacteraceae > Profundibacter. Next base: position 6,449 of record WGBJ01000182.1, on the reverse strand, counting down.
CCGAATATCAGGCTGTCCATATCCCCAACGCCCGCCATTTCGATATTGACGATGTGGCTGATCACCGCTCGGAATTGCCGCATATGGCGCCGCCGATTGAAAAATTCATGTCGCGGATGCGGGCCATGGGGGTTGGTGACGGGCATCAGGTGGTGGTCTATGACAGCGCCGGTATTCTGGTATCGCCCCGCGTCTGGTGGCTGTTTCGCCTGATGGGCAAGACCGACATCGCCGTGCTGGACGGCGGCCTGCCCAAATGGCTGGCCGAGGGCCGGCCGGTTGAGGACATGCCCCCGATCATCCGCGACCGCCACATGACGGTCGAACGTCAGGCGCAACTGGTCAAGGATGTGACACAGGTCGCCGCTGCCAGCAAACTGGGCGATTACGAAATCGTCGATGCCCGTTCCCCGGGCCGGTTTCGCGGCGAGGAGCCGGAACCGCGCGAGGGGTTGCGTGGCGGCCACATTCCGAATTCCAAAAACGTTTATTACGCCGACTTGTTGAACAAGGACGGCACGATGAAATCCCCCGACCAGCTAAAGGCGATATTCGAAGCCGCTGGCGTGGACCTGTCCAAACCCGTGATCAACACTTGCGGGTCCGGCGTGACCGCCTGTATCACCAGTCTTGCGCTGGAACGGATCGGGCACCGCAAACATTCGGTCTATGACGGATCGTGGTCTGAATGGGGCATGTATAATGATCTGAAAGTCGCAACCGGAGACGCATGATGCTAACCAACCTGACACCGCAACCCGCCGATAAAATCCTGCAACTGATGCAGAAATTCCGCGAAGACCCGCGCACCGATAAAATCGACCTTGGCGTCGGTATCTACAAGGATGCCAGCGGCAACACACCCGTGATGCGCGCTATCAAAGAGGCCGAAAAACGTCTGTGGGAAACAGAGACAACGAAAAAATACACAGCCCTTGCCGGTGATCCGGCCTATGGCGATGCGATGGTCGATCTGGTGCTGGGCGACGCTGTGCCGCGTGACCGCGTGGCAGCCGCCGCCACACCCGGCGGCACAGGCGCGATCCGCCAGGGGGTTGAGCTGATCAAAATGGCCAACCCCGATGCTACCATCTGGCTGTCCAACCCGACATGGCCCAACCACCCCTCGATCATCAAATACGTCGGCATGAAAATGGCCGAATACCGTTACTTTGACGATGCCACCCGTGGTGTGGATTTCGACGGCATGATGGCCGATCTGGCCGGTGTCAAAGCCGGTGACGTGGTGCTGTTGCACGGCTGCTGCCACAATCCGACCGGCGCCAACCTGAACATGTCGCAATGGGCCGAGGTGGTGGAATCCTTGCAGAAAACCGGCGCGGTACCGTTCATCGACATCGCCTATCAGGGCTTTGGCGATGGTCTGGAAGAAGACGCAGCCGCCGTGCGGCTGGTGGCGTCAAGCCTGCCTGAAACCATCATCGCCGCCAGTTGCTCGAAAAACTTCGGCATCTACCGCGAACGCACGGGTATTCTGATGACGGTCTCGCAGGACGCGGGGAACAAACCGCTGGCCCAAAGCACATTGGCATTCCTGAACCGCCAGAACTATTCCTTCCCGCCGGACCATGGCGCACGGTTGGTGACGATGATCCTGCAAGACAAGGTGCTGCGCGACGACTGGATGGAAGAACTGGAAAACGTCCGCCTTGGTATGCTGGCGCTGCGCACCCAACTGGCCGGTGAGCTGCAACGCCTGTCCGGGTCTGACCGTTTCGGCTTTCTGGCCCAGCACCGCGGCATGTTCTCGCGGTTGGGGGCAACACCCGAGCAGGTCGAGCGCCTGCGGGCCGAGCACGGGATCTATATGATCGGTGACAGCCGCATGAACATCGCGGGGCTGAACGAAGCCACGATTCCGGTGCTGGCCAAGGCGATTATCGATACGGGGATTTAATTTACCGGATCACTCATCAAGCCTTGCGGCTTTCTTCGTTTTAGCGAGAAGCGACCGACAGGGAGCGACGAGCGCCCCACAACACAAAAGCCGGCGAGGTTTCCCCCGCCGGCTTTTCTCTGTCCGCTCGTTTCAACCGATAAATCAGTTGTGGTAAGCGGCCTCTCCGTGAGTAGCGAGGTCCAGACCGCGGGCTTCGTCTTCTTCCGAGACGCGCAGACCGATGGTCATGTCGATGGCTTTGAACAGCACGAATGATACAACCGCTGTCCAGACGATGGTGATGCCGACGGCCTGTGCCTGAATCAGGGTCTGGCCAACCATGTCGTATTCCGCGTCCCCAATGCCGCCCAGCGATGGCGCTGTGAAGATACCCGTGCCAATGGCACCGATGATGCCGCCAACGCCGTGGATGCCGAACACGTCCAGACTGTCATCATAGCCCAGCTTGTTTTTCACAGTGGTGACAAAGAAGAAACAAACGATCGAGGCACCGGCACCCAGAACAATCGCACCCACAGGGCCGACAGAACCGGCGGCGGGGGTGACGGCAACCAGACCGGCAATCATACCCGAAGCCGCGCCCAGCAGGGAAACCTTGCCACGGATCGAACCTTCGACAATGGTCCAGCCAAGGATCGCACCGGCGGTTGCGGTAAAGGTGTTGATCATCGCCAGACCGGCACCGCCGTTGGCTTCCAGATTGGAACCGGCGTTAAAACCGAACCAGCCAACCCACAGGATGCCAGCACCTACCAGTGTCAGCGTCATCGAATGCGGGGCCATCATGTCTTTGCCATAACCCTTGCGTTTGCCAATCACGATCGCACCAACCAGTGCGGCCACACCGGCATTGATGTGCACAACTGTGCCACCCGCGAAATCAAGCGCGCCCATGTTGAAGATATAGCCAGCCCCGTCCCAAACCATATGGGCAATCGGGAAATAGGCGAAGGTGACCCAAAGCAGGGTGAAAATCATCACCGCGCTGAATTTGATCCGCTCGGCAAAGGCACCGATGATCAGGGCAGGGGTGATCGCCGCGAATGTCATCTGGAAGGCGATAAAGACGAATTCGGGAATGACCACGCCGTCGGTAAACGTCGCTGCCATCGAATCCATTGTCACACCGGCCAGAAACAGTTTGCCTGTGCCGCCCCAGAACGGGCCTGTGCCGCCGCCAAAGGCAAAGGAATAGCCGTAAATCACCCAGATCACCATCACCAGCGCGGTGATCATTGTGGTTTGGGTCAGCACCGACAGCATGTTCTTGCTTCGCACCAGACCGCCGTAAAACAGCGCCAGACCCGGCAGGATCATAAACAGCACCATCACGGTGGAAAAGATCATGAACGACACGTCGCCCTTGTCCATGGTTTCGGCAGAAGCGGCGGTGGCGGTCAGGGCCGTGCCGGTTGCTGCAAGTATAAGATTGCGAAAGTTCATTGTTCCAGTTCCCCTTGTTCGATCCGGCGCGGGCCTAGATCGCGTCCTCGTTGGTTTCGCCAGTCCGCACACGGACGATTTGTTCGACATCCAGCACGAAAATCTTGCCGTCGCCGATTTTATCGGTGCGGGCGGTGTTCTGGATGGTATCGACCACCTGATCGACCACATCGGCAGCGACCACGATTTCGATCATCACCTTGGGCACAAAATTCACGGTGTATTCGGCCCCGCGATAGATTTCGGTGTGGCCCGATTGTGCGCCAAAGCCTTTGACTTCGGTCACGGTCATGCCGCGCACGCCAATAGAGGTCAGCGCCTCGCGGACTTCCTCCAGCTTGAAGGGTTTCAGAATTGCTTTGATCAGTTTCACGACGTTTTCCCTGTGTTTGGCAGACATCCTGCGAATTATGCGTTCAGGTAAAGTGGCGTGTGGGTCCGATTCTCAAGCAACCAGAGCGTTATTTCATTGGGGAGCAGGGGTATAACGCACAATTTATGCGCAATTACGGGTTGTCGCCTAAAATTTAGGCGCTAACTTAACGGCACGCAATGCGAACTACCCCCTCTACAATCCTGTATTGCCGGTGTAGGTTGGCAAAAAACAGGCAAGCACCAGATAGGGTGACGAATGAGTGGTACAGGTAAGAAACGCGGCCGTTTGGTGGCCGACAAGCGCTATCCGGCGGCAAAACCGGCTGCGGGCAAACGCAAGACATCCAAACCAGCGACCAGGAAAAAGGCACCGGCGCGCAAACCGGCAACCCGCAAACCCGCCGCCCGCAAGACAACGCGGCGCACAACCCGCCGGACCAAGCGCAAATTCAATCCCGTCGTTGGCTTCTTTCTGGGCATTTTCGGCTGGATCCTAAGGATAATGTGGCGGATCGGCTGGCGTGTTGCGGCTGTGGTCGGTGTGATGGTCGGCGCGGGGGTGATGTATTACTACTCCAGCCTGCCCCCCGTTGAACAACTGGTCGACGGGCGCGTGCGCGGGTCGGTCATTTTGCTGGATCGTGACAACCGCCGCTTTGCCTCGCGCGGGGATCTGTTTGGCGGGATTGTCACCGCAAACACGGTTTCGCCGCATCTGAAAAACGCCGTCATCGCGACCGAGGACAAACGGTTCTACCGCCACTTCGGCCTAAGCCCGCGTGGCGTGGCCAGCGCGATCAGGATCAATCTGGCCGCCGGTCGCGGGCCGCTGTCGGGCAATGGTGGTTCAACCCTGACCCAGCAAACCGCGAAACTGCTGTGTCTGGGCAAACCCTATGATCCAGCAAAGTGGGATTCGGAAAAGGCATACGAGGATGACTGCCGCCAGGGATCGCTGTGGCGCAAGATCAAGGAAGCGGTTTATGCGCTGGCGCTTGAAACCAAATATTCCAAAGACGACATCCTGACGATTTATCTGAACCGCGCCTTTCTGGGCGCCGGTGCCCGCGGGTTCGAAGCCGCCGCACAGCGTTATTTCGGCAAATCCGCAAGCGACGTTAATCCGGCCGAGGCCGCGATGCTGGCCGGATTGCTGAAAGCGCCGACGCGCTATGCCCCGACCAACAACCTGCAACGCTCGCAGGATCGGGCGCTGACGGTTTTGAAACTGATGGAAGAACAGGGATACCTGACAAGCGCACAGGCGGCACAGGCACGGGAAAACCCCGCCGCATTGTCCCAAGCCGCCCAAGCCCGCGCCGGTGGCTATTTCGCCGACTGGGTGATGAGCAGTGGCCCTTCGTTTTTCACCAAAGACACCACCGAGGATGTGATCATCCGCACCACGCTTGATCCGCGCATCCAGCGCGCGGCCGAGGATGCGCTGACCTATATCTTTGAAACCAAAGTCAGCCCCGGATCAAAGGCGCAGGCGGCGATTATCGTGATGTCGGCAGATGGTGCGGTGCGGGCAATGGTTGGCGGACGCCAGACCAAGGTCTCCGGTGCCTTCAACCGTGCCACACAGGCGTTGCGCCAAACGGGGTCCACCTTCAAACCCTTCGTTTATGCCGCTGCCCTTGATCTGGGATACAGCCCGAATGACTATGTGATGGATGGCCCGCTAACCATCAACATCCCGGGTTCCGGCCCGTGGTCTCCGAAAAACTATGGCGGCAAATACTATGGCCGCGTCACCCTGACCGAAGCGCTGATGCGCTCGCTGAACACCGCCACCGTGCGGATTTCCGAAAGTGTGGGGCGTGATGCGGTGCGGGCGGTTGCCACCGAATTCGGCATCCGCGAAGATCTGGCGGCAGGTCCGGCGCTGGCGCTGGGCGCGTCTGAATCCACCCTGATCGAAATGACCGGTGCCTATGCCGGCATCCTGAACGGCGGTCGCAGTGTAACCCCTTACGGGCTGGTTGAACTGCGCCTTCAGGGTGACAGCGAACCTGTGATGAAACAGGAAGGCGGCTATGGCGAGCGGGTGATCAGCGAACAGGCGGCGGGTGGGCTGACCTATATGATGAATCAGGTTGTCGAACAGGGCACCGGACGGCGCGCACGGATTGACGGCTGGCAGCTGGCAGGCAAAACCGGCACCACCCAAAAGGCACGCGATGCGTGGTTCATCGGATTTTCGGCGGATTATGTCACCGGCATCTGGATGGGGTACGACGACAACACCCCGCTAAAGGGCGTGACCGGTGGCGGCCTGCCCGCCAGCATCTGGCACGAAACCATGGTGCGGGTTCTGGACGGGATCGAGCCAAAACCCCTGCCAATGATCATTCCCGCCCCGCCAGTGCCAGAGGAACCCGTGCGGGAGCCGCAATCAACCGGTCGCGATGATGTGGCCGAACGGCGGCTTCGGGATGTTCTGGAAAACATTATTGATGGCGGACGCTAACGGCAGGGCAAATATGGCAACGGGACATATCCATTAAACCGGTTTAATGGATATGTTTTCGGCGCATTATCAGATAGTTACCCCTTACATACCCGCCATGCGTTTTTCAGGCTTGCATCAAGCGCAAATCTGACGACAATAGGTAAATGGAAAATACAACTCTCAAAACATGGCCGGAATCCGCTACCACCCTGATCGCTGTTGCGGCAGGGCGCGCACCGGCCGATACCGTTATTC
>WGBJ01000181.1 GCA_015494385.1 Marinosulfonomonas sp. | reverse complement strand
ATGTGCAGCAATGGCTGGATACGGCCTATCCGGCTTTGATGGGGGTCACTTTGGTGATGGCCTTCGGGTTTTTATTTCGCGGCGCATTGCGCTGGATTGCGATTGTGTTTGCGCTGGCGGGGGCTGTGTTCGACTATCTGGAAAACGCTGCCGTGGCGGGAATGTTGCGGGCGGGGTCCGAGGGACTAACGCCGGATATAGTAGCAACGGCCAGTCGCTGGACACTGTTGAAATCGGGCGCAGTGACGCTGGCTATGTTGATGCTGATCGCAGGGCTGGCAATGCTGCTCTGGCGAAGGGTGCGGAGGAAAGCATGAAGGCAGGTGGATGTTTATGCGGGGCGGTGACCTATGTGGTGAACGGGCCGTTGCGGGATGTGATTGCCTGCCATTGCACCCAGTGCCGCAAGAGCAGCGGGCATCATGTGGCGGCGACCTCGTGCCATCGGGATGATATTGACGTGACGGGCAAGGTGACGTGGTATCAATCCTCGGACACGGCGCGGCGCGGGTTTTGCGGGATATGTGGCAGCAACCTGTTCTGGGACGGGGCAGGGGTGAACCTGTCGATATTCGCGGGCACGCTGGACGGGCCGACGGGAATAAAAATGGCGGGGCATATTTTCTGCGCCGACAAAGGGGATTATTACGAATTATCCGATGATCTGCCCAAAGCGGACGCGGATGATCCGGTGTTGACCACGATGGTTGGCAGGCAGGCGTAAAAAGGAAACGGTATGGCGTTTACAGTGGCAATCGACGGGCCGGCGGCTTCGGGCAAGGGGACGATTTCGCGTGCGGTGGCGGATCATTTCGGCTTTGCCCATCTGGACACGGGGCTGTTGTATCGGGCGGTCGGGCGCAAGGTGCTGGACGGGGTTGCCCCGATCGAGGCCGCAAAGGCATTGGTTGCCGAAGATTTGCAACGCGATGATTTGCGCACCTCCAAAGTGGCGCAAGCGGCCAGTAAGGTCGCCGTGATCCCCGAGGTGCGGCAGGCGCTGCTGGATTTTCAGCGTGCCTTTGCCATGCGGGGCGGCGGCGCGGTGCTGGACGGGCGCGATATTGGCACGGTGATCTGTCCCGAGGCACAGGTGAAACTGTTTGTCACGGCCAGTGACGAGGTGCGGGCCGAGCGCCGCTATCTGGAGCTGGCAGCCAGGGGGCAGGATGTGACCCGCGAAGGGGTGCTGGCGGATTTGCAGGCACGGGACAAACGGGACCGCGAAAGGGACGCCGCGCCGATGGTGGCGGCGGATGATGCGGTGATCCTGGACACCAGCGAGATGTCGATTGACGAGGCCGTGGCCAAGGCGGTGGCAGTGATCGAGGCGCGTATTGCAGCGGGTTGATCGTTTGGACGCGTTTTTCGGCAGGTGAAACTTGCCGCTGGCCCTTGCGTTACAGGCATTCCCGCCCTATATAGCGCACGTCGAAGGGCCGTCAGAGCCATAGCACATGATACGAGCAGGGTCGGGATTAACCTCCGGCCCTTTAGTATTATGTGGTTTTGTGTTCGGGCATCCCGATTCGACCAACGTCAACCTGAAAGACCGGCGGAGCCAACCGCACGGCCAGTAACATAAACGTAAGGAAACCGAGACCACATGGCTCACTCAGCATCTATGGAGGACTTCGAAGCCCTCTTGAACGAAAGCTTCGAAATCGACACACCCAAAGAAGGGTCTGTCGTAAAAGGCAAAGTTATCGCAATCGAAAGCGGTCAGGCCATCATCGACGTAGGCTATAAGATGGAAGGCCGCGTTGATCTGAAAGAATTCGCAAATCCCGGTGAAGAACCCGATATCGCCGTTGGCGACGAAGTAGAAGTATTTCTGCGTCAGGTCGAGAACTCCAAGGGCGAGGCTGTTCTCAGCCACGAAATGGCCCGTCGCGAGGCCGCCTGGGATCGTCTGGAAAAAGCATACGCTGACGAAGAACGTGTTGACGGTGCCATCTTTGGCCGTGTCAAAGGCGGCTTTACTGTTGATCTGGGCGGCGCTGTTGCGTTCCTGCCAGGATCGCAGGTTGACGTGCGCCCCGTGCGTGACGCCGGCCCTCTGATGGGTCTGAAGCAGCCGTTCCAGATTTTGAAAATGGACCGTCGCCGTGGCAACATCGTTGTTTCGCGTCGTGCTATCCTTGAAGAATCCCGTGCCGAACAGCGCGCCGAGGTTATCGGCAAGCTGGCCGAAGGGGATACCATCGAAGGTGTGGTCAAGAACATCACCGAATACGGTGCGTTTGTTGATCTGGGCGGTGTTGACGGGCTGTTGCACGTCACCGACATGGCGTGGCGTCGTGTGAACCACCCGTCCGAAATCCTGACAATCGGTGAAACGATCAATGTTCAGGTGATCAAGATCAACAAGGATACACACCGCATCAGCCTTGGCCTGAAACAGCTGCAGGATGATCCCTGGTCGCTGGTCGAAGGTAAATTCCCGCTGGAATCTGTGCACACTGGCCGCGTGACCAACATCACCGACTACGGCGCATTCGTCGAGCTGGAGCCGGGTGTAGAAGGTCTGGTTCACGTTTCCGAAATGTCCTGGACCAAGAAGAACGTACATCCTGGCAAAATCGTTTCCACCAGCCAAGAAGTCGAAGTCATGGTTCTGGAAATCGATAGTGCCAAGCGCCGCGTTTCCCTTGGTCTGAAACAGACCATGCGCAACCCGTGGGAAGTGTTTGCAGAAACACACCCCGCCGGCACCGAGGTTGAGGGCGAAGTCAAGAACATCACCGAATTCGGTCTGTTCATTGGTCTGGACGGCGACATCGATGGTATGGTT
>WGBJ01000180.1 GCA_015494385.1 Marinosulfonomonas sp. | reverse complement strand
TCGGGGGCAGGGCCGCCGTCGCGCAGCATGGCGGACAGTTGATCGCGGGCTTTGGTGATTTCGGACGGAGCGCGCCCGATGATCCGGCTTGCCACCACCGAGGCCGCGGCCTGACCCAGGGCGCAGGCTTTTACATCCTGACCGAACTGTGCGATTTCGCCATCTTCCAGCACAATATCGACCGTCACGGTGGACCCGCACAGCGGCGCGCGGCGCTTCACAGTCGCTTGGGGATTGTCCAGCCGGTCGGTCAGGGGAATATCGGCCGCCAGTGCCAGAATCTGGCCGGAATAGAGTTTTATCAGCTCGGCATTATCGCTCATTGGCTTTCCCTTTTGGCTGCTGGTATTCTAGATAGGCGTCTACAGCGGATATGCAAAGGATTCCATATGTCATTCGACCCTGCAACACTACGTTTTGATAACAATGGCTTGATCCCGGCGATTGCCCAGGCCGACGGCAGCGGCGAGGTGCTGATGATGGCATGGATGAACGCCGAGGCGGTGGCGCGCACGCTGGAAACCGGCAAGGTGACCTATTGGTCGCGCTCGCGGCAATCGTTCTGGGTCAAGGGCGAGACTTCGGGCCACGTGCAGGAACTGGTGGAATTGCGCGTGGATTGCGACTGTGATTGCCTGCTGGTGGTGGTGCGCCAGACGGGGCCGGCCTGTCATACCAACCGGCGCAGTTGTTTTTATACCGCGGTGCGGGATGGCGAGGAAGTTGAAGTGATGCAGCCGATGGAATAACGTAATCCCCATAGTTTTACGAAAACCTGTTTCAGGAGTGTCATTATGGGGAAATCGTTATTATTGGCGGCTGTTGCTGCCTTGGCCGTCACCGGTGCACAGGCCCAAGGGTTTGATCCAGAACAGCCTTGTACGGATATTCTAAGGGATTGGGATGAAACCACGCTGGCGATGGTTGGGGCGTGGACCTTTGGCTATCTGGCGTCGCAGCAATCGGATGCGCGGCCGGTTGATCTGGCCAATGTCAGGGTGATTTTGGGCAACCTTGGCAAGGCCTGTAAACCGGGGAAATCCTTGCTGGATCTGGTGGGGGGCAGTTCGAAACAGGACGCTGGCCCCGCTGCCGGCAGCGAAGCCGAGGCGCGGGCGCTGTTGATGCGGTTTTTTGACCCGAACGAGGATCTTGTGGCGCTGACGGGGGCACTGTTGCCAAAGCCCGAAGATGTGAGTGCGGTTTACAGTGATCCGCTTGCCAGCAAAATGATCGAAACCTATGCCGCCGCTTTGAAGCCGGGTATCAAATTCGGTCCCAAACCGGAGCATGATGATCTGTATATGGTCTATACCACCACGGCCAAGCTGGCGGCGGGTGATCCGGTGATGGATGAATTTCCCGGTGGTTATCGCAAAGTGGTGCAGTATTTCAAAGCCGATGTACCGATTGTGCGGTTCAAGTTTGTCAGTAAAGGCGAAACCAGCGGGTTGGCCTTTGACGGGCTGGTTTTTGTGAATGATCACTGGGTGCTTTTGCCAAAACCCTGGCGGTCGCTGGACTAGGTTTATAAACCAACAATTTTGCGGATGTCCGCAGGGCTTGCGCCATCGTCCCGATATTTCGCGATGGCGCGGGCGTCGTCACGTTTGGCCAGCCGTTTGCCATTTTCGTCGCGGATCAGCCGGTGGTGATGATAGGCGGGGGTGGGCAGGCCTAACAGGGTTTGCAACAGGACGTGGATTTTGGTGGCGTCAAACAGGTCTTCACCCCGAATGACATCGGTAATGCCCTGCGCTGCGTCATCCAGCACCACGGACAGATGATAGGACGTTCCCATATCGCGGCGGGCCAGAACGATGTCGCCAACGCGGTGGATCAGTTCATCAGGAGTAATCCGGTGGCTGCCTTTATGCGCGGGGCCGGTTTCGCTGAACTCCAGCACCGGATTGCCCAGCATGTCACAGGCTTTGGCCATATCCAGCCGCAGGGCGGCATTTCTATCGGTGTGACCCGCATTTTTGCATGTGCCCGGATAGATCAGCCCGTCCGGTCCAAAGGCGGGTTCAACCCCTTCTTGCGGCGCGGAAACGGCGGCCTCGATATCGCGGCGGTTGCAGGTGCAGCGATAGAGCAGGCCCATGCCATCCAGTTTTGCAAGGGCCTCGCGATAGGCGGGCATCCGGTCTGATTGGCGCATCACCGGTTCCGGCCACTCCAGCCCCAGCCAGTGCAGATCGTCATAAATCTGCGCCTCCCACTTCGGGCGGGCGCGGCTTTGGTCTATGTCCTCGATCCGTAGCAGAAATTCGCCACCCGCCTTGGTGGCCCTATTATAGGCCAACAGGGCGGAATAGGCGTGGCCCAGATGCAGCGGGCTGGTCGGGGAAGGGGCAAAACGGGTGCGCATGGGCGCCACGTTAGGCCGCGGGGTTTTGCGCGTCCAGCCATTCCTGCCACGCCGCTTTGGCGCGGTCGGTGTAGGCCTTGTAACGGGTTTTGCGGTTCTTGCGCCCGTGTTTGGCGTCAATCGGCTGGAACAGGCCAAAGTTGACGTTCATTGGCTGGAATGTCTTGGCCGCGGCACCACCGGTGATGTGATTGACCAAAGCCCCCATCGCGGTGTCCAGTGGCGGGGTTTCCACGGGACGGCCCAGCATTTCACCCGCAGCCATCCGGCCTGCCAGCAAGCCCATTGCGGCGGATTCAACATAGCCTTCAACACCGGTGATTTGCCCTGCGAAACGTATGTTGGGGCGGGATTTCAGGCGCAGTTGATGATCCAGCAGGGTGGGCGAATTGATAAATGTGTTGCGGTGGATGCCGCCCAGCCGCGCGAAGCTGGCGTTTTCCAGACCGGGGATCATTTTGAACACCTCGGTCTGGGCGCCGTATTTCATTTTGGTCTGGAAGCCGACGATATTATACAGCGTTCCCAAGGCGTTATCGCGCCGTAGCTGCACCACGGCATAGGGTTTGTCATCGGGGCGGTGCGGGTTGGTCAGGCCGACGGGTTTCATCGGGCCAAAGCGCAGGGTCTCGCGGCCACGCATCGCCATCACTTCGATTGGCAGGCAGCCGTCAAAATATCCGGCGGTTTCGCCCTCGTGGAATTCGGTTTTGTCGGCGGCCAGCAAGGCGTCGATAAAGGCCTCGTATTGCTGCTTGTCCATCGGGCAATTCAGATAGGCTTTGCGCTCTTCCTCGGTGTCGCCTTTGTCGTAACGCGACTGCATCCAGCAGGTGTCCATATCGATGCTATCGGCATAGACGATCGGCGCAATGGCGTCGAAAAAGGCCAGCGCATCGGCGCCGGTGTGGGCGGCGATGGATTGGCCCAGAGCGGACGAGGTCAGCGGGCCGGTGGCGATGATCCAGTTTCCTTCGGTTGGCAGTTCGGTGATTTCATTGCCATCAAGGGTGATCAGCGGATGGTCCAGCAGGCGTTTGGTGACGGTTTCGCTGAACGGATCGCGGTCCACTGCAAGGGCGGATCCGGCGGGCAGGGCGTGTTGGTCGGCGCTGGTGATGATGATGCCACCGGCGGTGCGCATTTCCCAATGCAGCAGGCCGACCGCGTTTGCCTCGTCATCGTCCGAGCGAAAGGAATTGGAGCAAACCATTTCCGCCAGATTGCCGGTGCGATGGGCAAAGGTTTTCACCTTGGGCCGCATTTCGTGGATCACCACAGGCACGCCCATATTTGCGGCTTGCCATGCGGCCTCGGCGCCGGCCATGCCGCCGCCGATGATGTGGAGTGTGTCGCTCATATCAATGCCTTTTGTATCGGGCAGAAGCGGGGGCCAGCCCCCGCACCCCCGGGATATTTAGGGAACAAAGAGGGGCAGAGCCTATTCTTCGGCGTCTTCCGCATCCTCTTCGTCACGTTCCGCGATCTGGGCAACCGAGACCACGACCTCGCCTTTGGCTGTATCAAACACCTTGACCCCGCCAGCACTGCGCGAGCGGAACGAGATGTCGGCAACCGGACAGCGGATGGACTGGCCTTTGGAGGTGGCCAGCATGATCTGGTCTTCCATTTCGACCGCAAAGGAGGCGACAAGATCGCCGCCGCGCATGGCCTTGTCCATCGCCGCAACACCCATGCCGCCACGCCCGCGCACCGGGTAGTCGTGGCTGGAGGAGAGTTTGCCAGAGCCACCGGCGGTGATGGTCAGGATCAGGTTTTCGACAGCCTGCATTTCCTCGAACCGTTCCTGCGTGATGGCGCCTTCGCCTTCTTCTTCGGATTCGACCTCGGTATCATCGGCACCCGCCAGCGCACGGCGCATTTTCAGGTAGGCGATGCGTTCGTCCGAGGTGGCCTCGAAATGGCGGATAATCGACATCGAGACGACCTTTTCGCCGTCTTTCAGCCTGATCCCGCGCACGCCGGTGCTGTCGCGGCCCTTGAAGACCCGCACATCGGTGGTGGGGAAACGGATGGCGCGGCCACCGGCGGTGAACAGCATCACGTCGTCGTCTTCGGTGCAGATGCGGGCGTTGACCAGTTCCACGCCTTCGGGCAGTTTCATCGCGATTTTGCCGTTGGCGCGCACATTGGTGAAATCGGACAGCGCATTGCGGCGCACATCACCGGCGTCGGTGGCAAAGAAGATTTGCAGATCGCCCCAGTCTTTTTCATCCGCATCGACCGGCATGATCGCGGCCACGGAAACGCCCGTGGGGATCGGCAGGATGTTGACGATTGCCTTGCCCTTGGCGGTGCGTCCGCCCTGCGGCAAGCGCCATGTTTTCAGCTTGTAAACCATGCCTTCGGTGGTGAAGAACAACAGCTGCGTGTGGGTATTGGCGACGAAAAGGTTGGTGATCACGTCCTCTTCTTTGGTCTGCATACCGGCCAGCCCCTTGCCGCCGCGTTTCTGGGCGCGGAAATCGGCCAGCGGGGTGCGTTTGATGTAACCGCCCGAGGTGACAGTAACGACCATGTCCTCGCGTTCGATCAGGTCTTCGTCTTCCATGTCGCCGGACCAGTCAACGATGGTGGTGCGCCGGTCCACGGCGAATTTTTCCTTCACCTCGCGCAATTCGTCCGAAATGATCGCCATGATCCGGTCGCGCGAGCGCAGGATATCAAGGTATTCGCGGATGGCGGCGGCCAGCGTTTGCAACTCGTCCGTGACTTCTTTGACACCCATTGCGGTCAGCCGTTGCAGGCGCAGTTCCAGAATGGCGCGGGCCTGTGTTTCGGACAGGTTGTAGGTGCCGTCTTCATTGGCCTTGTGGGTCGGATCGTCAATCAGCGCGATATATTCCAGAATATCGCCCGCCGGCCAGCGGCGCGTCATCAGCTTTTCGCGGGCCTCGGCAGGGTCGGCAGAGGAGCGGATGGTAGCGACGATTTCATCCACGTTCGACACGGCCACAGCCAGACCACACAGGATATGGCTGCGTTCGCGGGCCTTGCGCAATTCATAGGCGGTGCGGCGTGCAACCACTTCTTCGCGGAAGGTGATAAAGCTGGTCAGGAAGCGGCGCAGGGTCAGGGTTTCGGGCCGTCCGCCGTTCAGCGCCAGCATGTTACAGCCGAAACTGGTCTGCATCGGGGTAAAGCGGAACAGCTGGTTCAACACCACTTCGGAGGTGGCATCACGTTTCAACTCGACCACCACGCGCACACCGTTGCGATCGGATTCGTCCTGAACGTGGGACACACCTTCGATGCGTTTCTCGCGCACCTGCTCGGCGATCTTTTCGATCATCGATGCCTTGTTCACCTGATAGGGAATTTCGTCGATGACGATGGCGTAACGGTCCTTGCGGATTTCCTCGGTGCGGGTTTTGGCGCGGATGATGACGCTGCCGCGCCCTTCAAGATAGGCCTTACGCGCACCGGTCCGGCCCAGCATGATGCCGCCGGTGGGGAAATCTGGCCCCGGCACATATTCGATCAACTGCTCGCTGGTCAGATCGGGGTCTTCAATCAGCGCCAAAGTCGCCTCGATCACCTCGCCCAGATTGTGGGGCGGGATATTGGTGGCCATGCCGACCGCAATACCGCCAGCGCCGTTGACCAGCATATTGGGGTAACGGGCGGGCAGGACGGTGGGTTCCTGATCCTTGCCGTCGTAATTGTCCTGAAAATCGACCGTGTCTTTTTCAATATCGGCGGTCAGAAAGGCCGCAGGTTTGTCCAGCCGGACCTCGGTGTAACGCATCGCGGCGGCGTTATCGCCATCCATCGAGCCAAAGTTGCCCTGTCCGTCCAGAAGCGGCAGCGACATCGAGAAATCCTGCGCCATCCGCACCAGCGCGTCATAGATCGCGCTATCGCCGTGGGGGTGGTATTTACCCATAACATCGCCGACCGCGCGGGCCGATTTGCGGTAGGGTTTATCGGCCGTATTGCCGCCCTCATACATCGCATAAAGAATACGCCGATGCACCGGTTTCAACCCGTCGCGCAGGTCGGGAATCGCCCGCGAAACGATCACGCTCATCGCATAGTCGAGGTAGGAGGTTTTCATCTCGGAGGTGATCGAGATCGAAGGGCCGTCATACACATATGCCGTAGTCTGATTTTCTTCTTCGTTTTCTGGTGTTTCCGGGGTGTCGTTCACGTTAATTTCCGCCTGTTCGCCTGAAGCTGTATTTTGTTGCTTTGACTATACAGGATGGCACATGTTGTGTGCAATGGGGGTGCCGATTTTTTCGTTGAAAACGGCCGCTCATCAAGCCTGACGGCTTTCTTCGCCGGGCAGCGAAGACGCCCGCAAGGGCTGATGAGCGGCGGTTTACCTTTTGGCCCGCTGCAGCATGCCGAACAGATCACGCGGATCATCGGGGTCGGCGACCATATCCAGATCCTGATAGAAATTGCCGTCCTGCAACTGGTCATGCACATAGCGCAGGGCGGAAAAATCCTCGATCGCAAAGCCGACACCGTCAAACAGGGTGATTTGGGCATCGGACGTGCGGCCCTTGGCGGTGCCGTTGATCACTTGCCAGATCTCGGTCACGGGGTGATCGGCATCCAGTTGCTGGATTTCGCCCTCGATGCGGGTTTGTTCGGGAAATTCGACAAAGATGTCGCTGCGCAGCAGGATATCGCGGTGCAGCTCGGTTTTGCCGGGGCAATCGCCGCCAATCGCATTGATATGCACGCCGGCCCCGACCATGTTATCGGTCAGGATGGTGGCGTATTGTTTGTCAGCGGTGCAGGTGGTGATGATCTGCGCCCCTTCAATTGCCGCTTCGGGGCTGTTGCAGGCTGTGATGTTCAGCCCGCTACCGGCCAGATTGGCCTTGCATTTGGCGGTGGCGGCGGGGTCGATATCGTACAGGCGCAGGTTTTCGATGCCACAGACGGTTTTCATCGCCAGCGCCTGAAATTCGCTTTGCGCACCATTGCCGATCATCGCAAGGGTTTTCGCCCCCTTGGGCGCCAGATGTTTCGCCACCATCGCCGAAGTCGCCGCCGTGCGCAGTGCTGTCAGGATGGTCATTTCCGACAGCATCACCGGATAACCGCTGGCTACATCCGCCAAAAGCCCAAAGGCTGTAACGGTTTGCAGCCCCTTCTTCATGTTGGCGGGGTGGCCGTTGACATATTTGAACCCGTAAACCTGCCCGTCCGAGGTGGGCATCAGTTCTATCACGCCTTCGGTCGAATGGGACGCCACGCGCGGGGTTTTGTCGAACAATTCCCAGCGGGCGAAATCATCCTGAATATAGCGGGCCAGATCGGCCAGCACCTGTTCAACGCCGATGTGATGCACCAGCTTCATCATATTGTCGACCGATACAAACGGCACATAGGCCAGTTTCGAGGGGGCGGGGATGGTCATATTCAGTAACTCCGTGTGGGGCGGTCAAAGACGCGGCGGCCAAGCAGGGATGCCGTCAGGTCCACCATCAGTTTTGCGGTCTGGCCGCGGTCATCCAGAAAGGGGTTCAGCTCGACCAGATCCAGCGATGTCACCAGCCCGCAGTCGTGCAGCATTTCCATCACCAGATGGGCCTCGCGGAAAGTGGCACCGCCCGGAACGGTGGTGCCGACGGCGGGCGCGATGGCGGGGTCAAGGAAATCAACGTCCAGCGACACATGCAGCAACCCGTTGGCGCGGGAAACGTCGTCCAGAAAGGCCTCGAGCGGGCGTTTGATGCCGCCCTCGTCAATGCTGCGCATATCGACGCTGCGGATGTTGTTTTCCAGCAGCGCCGCCTGTTCCGCCGGATCAACCGAGCGGAGGCCGATCAGGCAAAGGTTTTTCATCGGCACAATGGCTGGCAGCGGCGGGAAGGCGTCAAAATCGGGCAGGCCGGTGACATAGCCCAGCGGTGTGCCGTGCAGATTGCCGCTGGCGGTGGTTTTCGGCGTGTGAAAATCGCTGTGGGCGTCCAGCCACAGCACAAACAGTGGGCGGTTTACATCGGCAGCGTGGGCGGCGACACCGGCCACAGACCCAAGGGATAGCGCGTGATCGCCACCAAGGAAGATCGGGAAGCTGTCGCGCATGGCCTCCTGTGCGGCCTGCATCAGGGTTTGGGTCCAGCCCACGGTTTCGGCCAATGCGTGGCTTTTGCCATCCTCGGGGATGTCCACCGGGGCGGGGGTCAGATTGCCGATGTCGGTGACACTGTGGCCAAGGCCGGTGATGGCCTGTTCCAGACCGGCGGTGCGCATGGCATCCGGTCCCATCAGGCAGCCGCGGCGGCGCTTGCCGCTGTCCACGGGCGCCCCGATCAGGGTGATATTTCGCATGTTGTAAAACCTGTTCTGTCGCTACTCGCTTATGTGTAATTTGATAAATAGGCTGGATCAAAGGGGGCAAAATGGCTATATCGGATGAAGAATGGGCAATATGGATGCTAAAGGTTCCGATATGGATGATACGGATCAAAAGCTGATTGCCACCCTGCGCCGCGATTCCCGCGCGCCGCTATCCAGTCTGGCAGCGGAACTGGGCCTGTCACGCACCACCGTGCGCAGCCGGATCGAACGCCTGATCGAGCGGGGTGAAATTCTGGGGTTCACCCTGCGTCTGAAAAGCGACATTGCGCAGGCCCCCGTGCGCGGCATGATGATGTTGGGGATCGAGGGGCGCGGGGCGGAAAAGATCATGCACCGCCTGCTGGGGATCGCGGCGGTGCAGGCGGTGCATTCGACTAACGGCAAATGGGATTTGATTGCCGAAATCGGCACCGACACGCTTGAGGAGCTGGACAAGGTGCTGTTCGCTATCCGCCGGATTGACGGGGTGATGCGCAGTGAAACCAACCTGCTGTTGTCCACACGCGGAGGGAAGGGTTGAAATACTACTGATATGGAGTTATATATGCTTCATAATAGGAGTATCGCAAATGGCACTGACCCTTGTCGCCCCACAACCCAAATACACTGACGCCCCGCTGATCGACCTGACGGATCGCGACACGCGCGAACGGCTGTCGGATGGCGCAGTGCGGGCGTTCTTCAATATTATGGACGCTTGGAAAATCCCCGATGCGCAGGCAATGGCGTTGTTGGGGGGGATGTCGAACGGGGCATTCTATACGCTGAAAAAGGGCGGTGGCAAACGGCTGGACGAGGACCGGATCAGGCGGATTTCCTATCTGGTGGGCATCTTTAAGGCGCTGAATATCCTTTATAATCAGGAGCTTGCCGACAGGTGGATCACCCTGCCCAACAGCAACCGGATTTTCGGCGGCAAAGCCCCGCTTGATTACATGCTGCGTGGCGGGCTGCCCGCGTTTCAAACCGTGCGCCGCCTGTTGGATGCGCGACGGGGCGGGCGGTGAAACTGCCGCCGGTTAGCCAAATCCGCCAGCTGGATACGCATCATCTGGTGCCGTCAAAATACAGCGTGGGCGGCGACAGCGTGCTGGCGCGGATTGCCGATGATGACGCGCATCTGGCCGACATTTTCGATCTGGACCATGCGACCAACGACCGTTTGCAAGCCGAGAACAACCTGCTGCCCGGCATCGGCATCGAGGAACTGGTGTTCGGGGTGCCGCATTACCGGATGGTGAATGCCGCCTTTTGCCATGCCGCGTCGACGGGTGCGCGGTTCAACGGGCCGGATCGCGGGGCGTGGTATGCGGGGTTTGCGGTCGAGACCTCGCAAGCCGAGGTGGCGTTCCACAAGGCGGTTGAACTGGCCGAGGTGAACTGGTGGCAACAAAGCGTGACCTATGACGATTATCTGGCCGATTTTGGCGGCGAATATCACGATATTCGCGGGCAGGGTGATTTTACCGATTGTTTGAGTGCGGACAGCTATGTGGCCTCGCAAACGCTGGCGGAACATCTGCTGGCGGAAGGGTCGGCGGGGGTGCTGTATCCGTCGGTGCGCGCGAAGGGCGATTGCATCGCCTGTTTTCGTCCCGCGATGGTCGGGAACGTGCGTAAAGGGCCGACATACCGTTTCACTTGGGACGGTGATCCGGTGCCGGTGATTTCGGTGGAATAATGTTTGGCCAACAGAACCATTAAACCGGTTTAGTGGTTCTGTTTTCCTGCCAACGTCCAGAGGAAATCATCATCCATAATAACGGGTTAGCGCCTAGCTGCGCTTCCAAGCCATTAGCCAGATCACGGCCAGTCCGAAGGAAATAATAGCGTTCCATGTCGCCATCGACAGGGTGAACATTTCCCACGGCACTTCGTCACAGCGGATCAGCGGGGCGGCCATAATCTGTTCCAGCAGGTCGTCGGCAGACATGCCCGAAGTGCCAGAGGACGTGCAGGACGTCGGCCCTTCCCACCAGCGGCGTTCAACTCCGGTGTGGTAGATGCCAATAGCCCCCGTGGTGGCTGCGCCCAGCATCCCGACCAATGGCCAGAACCTGCCACGCATCATCAGTGCCAACAGGCCAGCCGCAACCGCCACCCCGTGTGGCCAGCGTTGCCAGATGCACAGTTTGCAAGGCGCCATGCCGCCGATATATTGAAAGGCAAAGGCCCCCAACAGCAATCCAAGAGAACCGCCAGCGGCCAGAAAAACCAGATTTCGGCGTGTTAGTATTGTCTGTATCATATGTATTTCACCAGATAAAAGCCGCCCAAAATCAGAACGACACATAGGGTAAACATAAGCCCTAACCGGCGCTCGATAAAGTCACGAATTGGTGTGCCGAATTTCCACAACAGCGCGGCAACAATATAGAACCGCAAGCCCCGTGCGATGATGGACGAGACGATGAAAACGCCCAGATTCAGCCCCGTCCAGCCGGACATGATGGTGATCACCTTGAACGGGAAGGGGGTCACGCCGGCGATCAGCACCGCCCATGCGCCCCAGTCCTGAAAACGCTGGTTGAATTGTTCGGCCGCGTCCGTTTTGCCATAGAATTCCAGCATCGGTTTGCCAACCACGTCAAACAGGCTGGCACCGATATAATAGCCCAGCAAGGCACCTGTCACCGAGGCCACCAGCGCCACACCCGCAATCAGAAAGGCACGGTTGGGGCGGGCTAGGATCATCGGGATCATGATAATATCAGGCGGAATCGGAAAGACCGAGCTTTCCAGAAACGCCACGAACGCCAGCGCCCACAGCGCATAGGGGCTGTCAGCCAGCGCCAAAGTCCAGTTGTATAGTCGCCTGATCATTGTTTTTTTTGCCCGTTTTCAGTCCATCCACCATGACAGGGCCGCGAGGTCAAGCATATCCGCTATTGCGAGGTGTAAATCATCCGTTATTCTGTCCCGGAAACTGTATGTGGAGAGTGTTATGAAGTGGCAGGGACGTCGGGGAAGCCGGAATATCGAGGATCGTCGCAGAATGTCAGTGGGCAAAACCGCCGGTGTTGGCGGCATTGGCGCATTGGTCATTGTGCTGATCGGGGCGTTCATGGGGGTTGATGTCAGCAGCCTGTTGAACAACCCCGCCATGTCGGGCGGGCAGATTCAGGCAGGAGCGGGCGGTGAGTTGACCCAAGCCGACAAGCAGGCGGGCCAGTTTGTCTCTGTCACCCTTGCCGATACCGAAGAAATCTGGGACGCGATTTTCCGCGAACAGGTCGGCAAGCCCTACAAGCCGGTCACTCTGGTTCTGTTCAAGGGGGCGACGCAGTCGGCTTGTGGCGGTGCCAATGGCGCCACAGGCCCGTTCTATTGTCCCGGCGATAAAAAGGTGTTTCTGGACACCGCCTTCTTTTCGACCCTTGCCCGCCAGATGGGGGCCAGGGGCGATTTTGCCGCGGCCTATGTGGTGGCACACGAGGTTGCGCACCATGTGCAGGACGAATTGGGTATCCTGAGCAAAGCCAACCAA
Source organism: Marinosulfonomonas sp. (assembly GCA_015494385.1). Lineage (GTDB taxonomy): Bacteria > Pseudomonadota > Alphaproteobacteria > Rhodobacterales > Rhodobacteraceae > Profundibacter. The sequence continues at coordinate 4,458 of WGBJ01000180.1, read as the reverse complement.
ATCCGCAGACAGGTCAGCAAAGAGCAAAGCAATGCCATTTCCGTGCGGATCGAACTGCAGGCCGATTGCTACTCCGGCATCTGGGCGCGCCATGCCAAGGAACGGTTCGGGTCAATCGAGCGTGGCGATATTGCCGAGGCAATGAATGCCGCCAAGCAGATTGGCGATGACACTTTGCAGCGCAATGCCGGTCGGCGGGTGATGCCGCACACCTTTACCCATGGCACATCGGAACAGCGTCAACGCTGGTTTCGAACCGGTTATGAAGGTGGTGATCTGGCATCCTGTGATACTTTCGGGACAGATAATCTCTAGCAAAAGTAAAGAAATTCATTGTAAAACCGACTGCGCGGTCGATTATACTTGCCATGGCGCATTTGATCTGGATCATTGCAGTTGCAACGAATCAAAAGTCCTGCGCCAATGTGCTAGGATGCGAATCGTGAACAGGGAGGATACCAATGAAATTCACACTTAAATCCGCAATGATCGGGGTTATGGCCCTTGGGATATCGGCCGGAGCGGCCATGTCACAAGAGGTGACCTTGCGCTTTCAACACTTTATTTCGCCCAAAGGCTCGGTGCCGAAATTTTTCATGCAGCCTTGGGCTGACAAGATTCTGGAGGAATCCGGTGGCCGTCTGAAGATCGAGATTTATCCGGCCATGCAACTGGGTGGCAAACCGCCTGCACTTTATGACCAGATCCGCGATGGCGTGATTGACGGTGGCTGGGCCATTCCGGCCTATACACCGGGCCGCTTCCCCGAAGCCGAGGCGTTCGAGCTGCCATTCATGACCTCGATGTCTGCCGAAGCCTCGAGCAAGGCTGCGTGGGATTACACGGCGAAATACATGGGCGAGCGGTTTAAGGATGTTCACCTGATTGCGGTGCATGTGCACGGCCCCGGTGTGATCCACAAAAAGGGCGATCCGATCAGCACGGTTGCCGATTTCAACGGCTTGAAACTGCGCGGCCCCTCGCGTCAGGCCAACAAACTGCTTGAGGCCGTGGGGGCAACTCCTGTGGGTATGCCGGTTCCGGCCTTCCCCGAGGCGCTGTCCAAAGGCATCGTTGATGGTGGCGTGATCCCGTGGGAAATCGTTCCGCCGCTGAAGGTGCATGAACTGGCCGACAGCCACACACAAATCGGCGGTGACCGTGCACTTTATAACACCTATTTCATCTGGGCGATGAACAAGGATGCCTATGACGCACTGCCCGATGATCTGAAGGCGATCATTGATAACAACTCGGGCGTGGAAACATCCGGTTGGGCCGGTAAGGCCATGGATGATGGCGATGCTCTGGGTGAAAAGGTTGTCATCGACCGCGGTAATACGGTTGTAACACTGGACGACGGTGTTGTGGCTGAACTGCGCACTATTGGCGACAAGCTGACTGCGGACTGGATTGCCGAAGTGACCTCCAAAGGTCTGGACGGGGCAGCCATGGTTGCCGACGCACAGGCACTGGTTGCGAAATACTCGGAAGAGTAAATCGCGCAGTCGAAAAACAGGAAGGCCAGACAGCAACAGGTCTGGCCTTCTTTTTATCAGGGGAATGATATGACCGTATTGATCGCAGGGGCCGGTATTGCCGGCCTGACACTGGGGCTGAGCCTGCATCAGGTGGGCATCCCGTTCCATATTTACGAGGCGGTCGAGGATATTCGCCCGCTGGGGGTGGGGATCAATCTGCAATCCATGGCCACGCGCGAATTGTTTGAACTGGGATTAGAGGATGCGCTGGACAAGGTTGGTCTGCGCACCCGCGAGGTGGGCTATTTCACCGCCCAAGGTCAGGAAATCTGGCGCGAGCCACGCGGCACCTATGCGGGCAACACATGGCCACAATATTCGATCCATCGCGGTGGTCTGCAAATGGCGCTGCTGGACGCGCTGATGGAACGGGCAGGGCCGGATGTGCTGACCATGGGCGCAGCGGTGACGGATTGGCGCGAAGTGGATGGCGGGGTCGAAGTGACCCTGACCAACCGCAAAACGGATACAACGGTTGGCACCGCCACGGGCGATGTGCTGATTGCGGCGGACGGGATCAATTCGGCACTGCGCGCGGGGTTTTACCCTGATGAAGGCCCAGCCGTCTGGGGCGGCACGATGATGTGGCGCGGCGTGACGCGCGGGCCGAAATTCCTGACAGGGCGCAGCATGGCGATGGTGGGCAACAAGGCCTGCAAATTCGTCTGTTACCCGATTGGCGATACCGAGGATGGCGGCAGTCTGATCAACTGGATTTCCGATCTGGAACTGCCCGCCGATTACGACTGGCTGTCGCAGGACTGGAACCGCAGCGGCAACCGCGCCGATTTCGCGCACCGGTTCGAGGGCTGGAAATTCGACTGGATCGACATCCCGAAGATTATTGCCGAGGCCGACGGCATCTGGGAATTCCCGATGGTGGATCGCAACCCGCTGCCGCAATGGAGTTTCGGGCCCGTCACCCTGTTGGGGGATGCGGCGCATGCGATGTATCCAATCGGATCAAACGGCGCGTCCCAAGGCATCATCGACGCCCGTGTTCTGGCCCGCGAATTGCGGGACCACGGTGTCGGGCAGGGTGCGTTGCAATCCTATGACGACATCCGCCGCGAGGCGGTGAATGCGGTGGTGCTGGCCAATCGTGGCGACGGACCGGACAAGATTCTGGACATCGTGGCCGCGCGCGCACCAGACGGATTTGACGATATTGAAACGGTCATGCCGCTTGTGGAACGTCAGGCCTTTGCCGACCGCTATAAGGCTGTCACGGGTATGACGATTGAAGAGTTGAACAAACGCCCCGCGATCATCGCGGTATAGGGAACAGGAAACGGGAAAACGACAATGCTATTGGCAAAATCGGCCGAACTGCGGGTGGGCAGATGGCTGGAACAAATATCGCGCACATTCGCCTATGCGGGCGGGGTTGTGCTGGCCGCCATCGCGCTGGTGACGGTGGCCTCAATCATCGGGCGGTTCTTTTTGTTCGCAGGGCTTGGCCCGATCAAGGGCGATTATGAAATCGTCGAAATGGGCAGCGCCATCGCGATTTTCGCCTTCATGCCCTTTGCCCAGTACAAACGCGCCCATGTGGTCGTCGACATCTTCACCCTGCGCCTGTCGCAGAGGGTGCAATCCTTTCTGGGGTTCATGGGGGATGTGTTGATTGCCCTTGCAGCCGGTGTGATTGTCTGGCGGTTTTGGCTGGGTCTGGGGGAAAAGATACCCTATGGCTCCGAGGGGGTAAGGAATTTCTTTTCAATGGGTTACAAGCCGTTCTTTGCGGAAACCACTTACGAGCTGAGCGTGCCAATCTGGATCCCTTACAGCTTTGCCTTTATCGGCGCGGTGCTGTTCTTTGTGGTCAGCCTGTTCACCGTCTGGCGCAGCCTGAACTGGACACTTGAGGGACGGGAGTACCAGCCATGACCGGACTAGAGATTGCCATTATCGCCTTTGTGCTGATGCTACTGGCCATTTTCGTGCGCGTGCCGATTGCTATTGCCATGGGCATGGCAGGGTTTTTTGGGCAATGGGCCTTTTTGGGCAAAACCACGCCCACACTGGGGCTGCTGAAAACGCTGGCCTATGACACATTCTCCAGCTACTCGCTGTCGATCGTGCCGCTGTTCTTGCTGATGGGGCAGTTTGCCACCAAATCCGGCATGTCCTCGGCCCTGTTCGAGGCCGCATCCGACTGGCTGGGACACCGCAAGGGCGGTATTGCCATGGCGGCGGTCGGCGGTTGCGCGGGCTTTGGCGCGGTTTGCGGATCGTCCTTGGCCACGGCCAGCACGATGGGGCAGGTGGCTTTGCCGGAAATGCGTAAACGGGGCTATTCCGATGCGCTGTCGACCGGCGTTCTGGCGGCGGGGGGCACTTTGGGCATCCTGATCCCGCCTTCGGTCATTCTGGTGATCTATGCGATGCTGGCGGAACAAAACATCGTCAAGCTGTTCATGGCGGCGATGGTGCCGGGTATTCTGGCAGCACTTGGCTATATGCTGACCGTGGCGATTTATGTGCGCGTCCGTCCGGATTCTGCCGGTACTGCCCCGCGTGTGCCTTACAAAAAACGCTTCAAAACCCTTGTAAAAATCTGGCCTGTGGTGGTGATATTCGGCCTTGTGATTGGCGGGATTGCCGGTGACTGGAACTGGGCACGCCCCGGTATTCAGGCGCTGTTTTCCCCGACCGAAGGGGCGGCGGTTGGTGCTGTGGCCACGGGCCTTTACGGTGTGATGACGGGCGGGTTGAACTGGCGCGGATTTCTGGATTCCGTGCTGGGGGCCGCCAATGCCAGCGCGATGATATTCCTGATCATTCTGGGCGCGCAGGTGTTCAATTCCTTCCTTGCCACCACACAGGCACCGCAACAACTGGCCGAATGGATTTTGGCACAGGGCTACGGCCCCTATCTGGTGCTGACCATCATGCTGCTGTTCTATCTGGTGTT
>WGBJ01000179.1 GCA_015494385.1 Marinosulfonomonas sp. | reverse complement strand
TAGTATTAGGCATATGTCATAATTACGTAATTATAAGACTCGCGAATTATTGAAAAGAATACAGGAGGGAATTATGATCCCTAAGACACTTACCATTGGTTTTCTAGTACTTGGCTTTTCCACGATACAGGCGTCAGCACAGGAATATTATGGAGCCATTGGGCTATCCTATCAGAACAATGATGGCGAAAATACGATTGGAAACCCAGCAGTTGATGCTCCAAACAATGAACCGTTGGATTTTGGCCAGACACAAATCGACCTGACTTTTGGCGCACGGTTCAACAACGGATATTATGGCCAGCTTGATCTTAGCTATATGGAGACGGACGTTTTATCAATTGCAGACGATACGCTACACGACGGCACAACAATTGCCCTGCGTGGCGGTCGCAACTTTGACAGATACCGTTTAGGTGTATTCCTTGGGTATATCGACGCAACCATTGACAACACAATCGGTGATAACAAGGTATACCGGACATTTGGCGGTATCGAGGGACGCTACGACATATCCCCGAAACTGTGGGCCACTGGTGAACTGGGTGGAATTGGGGGCCCCAAAGGCAACCATGGCAGCTTCCGCGGTGATGACGGCATCCATTCCGGTAGCTATGTTATTGCAGGGATCGGGTATCAACTGAATGACAAGTTGTCTTTTGAAGGATCGCTCGGTTATGCCGACGGAACAACGGATGACGACCCAACATATGTCAAAATGGCCGGAATCGGTGTGAATTATACATTCAACAACCCGGCGATCACAGCATATGCCCGTTTGAATTTCACTGATTACTATCAGGCCGTAGAAGATGAGGGAATGTCGAACAACACCCTGAAACTGGGGATCAGTTACAAGTTCGGCGCAAAAGGTACCAGTAACAAACCGCTTCGCCCATTGGCGCCAATTGTTGACTGGCTGGGCTACACCGGTGGCCATCTGGAATAGTTTAAACAGCTGATTAAAAATCAAAACGCGGCTGCAAACATGTGGCCGCGTTTTTATTTTGGCAACATCCATTCCCCGTTCGGGAAAAACGCATGAAACGCAAAGGCGAACATCACGTCATGCGGCACATCGCGCCCCTTGGCGTCGCGTACCCGCACCGTGCCAACGTCCTTGCCCTTGCCAATCTGCCGCGTGTCCAGCGCCGAGGCCTGCCCCGACGCCCAGCTGATCACCAGCCCTGCCTCGCGCACTTCGCCCTCGGAACTTAACCGGCTCATCGGCCAGGCCCGCTTGCCGACCCGCACCACCCGCATCAACGGCGGAATACCATGCGGCGGCATTTCCCCGTCGAACAGGAACGGACGCGCGGAACTGTCATAGCTGACGTAAGGGTTCTGCCCGTAACTGCGGCTCCAGTCGGGTTCGTCCATCACAAGGGCATCAGGATTGCGCGTCTTGAACTCGCCCCAGCTTTCCATCCAGCTGGGCAGTTGTTTCAAAACCTTGCCCTTGTTTGCCCCGACAATGCCGGTGCCGATTGCCTGTTGCCACCAGCTCTCGGTCTGTTTGTCATACATCACCATATCCGAATTGCGCAGCTTGCCGGACACGCCGAAATCCAGCACCTTGCCCCCGACCCGCCGGTCAAACACCATGCCCGAATTGCACAGCGGGCAGAAGGTGACTGCCACCGGCACGCCGCCCACCACATCATTGACGATTTCATGCCAGAGCAGATAGCGGATCGGATAGGCGCGTGGTGTCTGGCCTTTGATTTCAACGGTGATCACCGGTTCACGCGGCTCAATGCGGTTTTCGCTCGCGACCTTGCGAAACTTCGGGCTGCTGATTGCCGGTATCCCGTCCTTGGGCGGGCCGCCGGACAGGATTTCGCTCCAGTCTGTCACGCTGCTGCGGGAAAAATCGGTGTTGGGCCATTCTGATTTCCACAGGTCCGGATTGGCGCTGGCCGAGGTGGCAAGGGCTGTTACAACGGCGGCAATCAATGGGAATATGCGGAAATGGCAGCGCATGGGGCATCCTCCTGGTTGGGGTGGATGCAGGATGCCAGAGCGACAGGCGCAAGGATAGGCCTGCTCACGGTGGTTTGAAGGGGCGTGCGTCAGGCCCGCCCCTTCAAGGGTTTATTCGTCAACGACGGTGACTTTGGCCATATAGTCGGGATCCGTGACCAGACCGTTCATCGCCTTGTCGCCCAGCTTGATATTATAAAGCGTGGGCAGCCCCTGGATGAGACGCCCAACCACAGTATACTGGCCATTCAGGTTCTTTGCGGGGCCAAACATGATAAAGAACTGGCTGTTGGCCGAATCCTGGTTGTTGGACCGCGCCATGCCGACAGTGCCCAGTTTGAACGGGATGTTGGAAAACTCGGCCTTCAGGTCGGGCATATCCGAAGCACCACGCCCCGCATCGGCAATATCACCACCCTGCTTGCCGTATTGCACGTCCCCCGTCTGGGCCATGAATTCGTCAATCACACGGTGGAACACAACGCCGTCATAGGCACCTGATTTTGCCAGCGCAACGATGCGTTCAACATGGGCCGGTGCCACATGGGGCAGCAGGTCAATCACCAGCGTGCCTTTGGGCGTGCCGTCACTGGCCGCCACCTCGATCACCAGATTGGGACCGGGGGTATCCTCGGGCAACGCGCTTTTGCTCGGCGCGCCCGAGTAGAAAAACAGCCCCCAGATAGCGGCCCCGATCGCAATCATGGCGATCGGAAAACCAAAGCCCTTAAACATCGGCGGCAACCTTCATGCTGATGATGCGATCAGGATTCATCGGCGGCTCGCCACGGGCGATTTTGTCCACATGCTCCATGCCGTCAATCACCTGACCGTAAACGGTGTATTGGCCGTTCAGGAAATCATTGTCGCCAAAGTTGATGAAAAACTGGCTGTTGGCGGAATCCGGATTCTGCGACCGCGCCGCGCCGATGGAGCCACGCGCGTGCGGCACTTTGGAAAATTCAGCCGGAACATTGGGCATGTCCGAACCACCAGTGCCAGCGGCCCGCAGGTTGAAATCCTTTTCCATGTTGCCGTTGGCCACATCGCCGGTCTGGGCCATGAAACCGTCAATCACACGGTGGAAACAGACATTGTCATAGGCACCGGAGCGGGCCAGCGTTTTCATCCGCTCGACATGCTGGGGGGCAACATCGGGCAGCAGTTCAATGGTGACTGTGCCGTCTTTGAGTTCCATCAGAATGGTGTTTTCGGGGTCTTTGATCTCGGCCATATCGGGCGCTCCTTTGATAGGGTGTTCATTCGGGAGGGAACCTATGCGGG
>WGBJ01000178.1 GCA_015494385.1 Marinosulfonomonas sp. | reverse complement strand
GGATGGCGATACGTTCGAGCGCCCGATCTATGCGGGCAATGCGATCCAGACGGTAAAATCCACCGATGGCAAAAAGGTTCTGACCGTTCGCACCACAACCTTTGACGCTACTGGCGAAGGTGGCTCGGCCCCTGTCGAAGCAGCGCCTGCTGTTGCCGACCCCGGCCTGTCCGAATGGGTCGAAGACAAGGTTGCCGAAAGCGACCGTCCCGAGCTGACCTCGGCCGGTATCGTGGTTTCCGGTGGTCGTGGTGTCGGGTCGGAAGACGACTTTGCGCTGATCGAAAAGCTGGCCGACAAACTGGGTGCTGCCGTTGGCGCGTCCCGTGCGGCGGTTGACTCCGGCTATGCCCCGAACGACTGGCAAGTTGGCCAGACCGGCAAGGTGGTTGCGCCCGAACTGTATATCGCGGTTGGCATTTCCGGTGCGATCCAGCATCTGGCCGGTATGAAAGACAGCAAGATCATCGTCGCCATCAACAAGGACGAAGAGGCGCCGATTTTCCAGGTTGCCGATTACGGGCTGGTTGCCGACCTGTTCGATGCTGTTCCGGAACTGATCGACGCGCTGTAAGCCGATATGAAATTATCAAAAGGCCCGCCCTTTGCGGCGGGCCTTTTTGTTTACAATAGATGTTTTAACGGCTCGGCCAATGCGGCGGCCACTTGTTCATGGGCACCAACCCCCATCAGCTCGCGGGCCGCCAACTCGTCCAGTGGGGAATAGATCATCCCCTCGGTCCCTTTGGCCAATGTCAGCGCGTCTGGCACAACCTCGACCACTTCGGACACATGCGGGCGGATTTCCTCGACCATGCCGCGATCCACGAACAGCGGGTCGCGCCCCAACCCGTTTGGCACCGGTGGACTGTCCGGCGAGCGGTCGGAAAACCACAGCAGGATTGTCTTGCCCCCGATCTTGTTGATCAACAGCTTTGTGCGCGCCACCCATGCCGCCCGCAGTTCCCCCTGCACCACCGAAAACCGTTCTGGCGATATGGCCTGCAATGCGTTCATCAGATGTTTGGTAAAACTGAACTCGGCAAAATCCACCTCGCTGTAGATGGTTTTCAGCAGGGCCGAGGCCCGCAAAAACCTGTCGTTGCGACGCGGATGCACCGCGTAAAACCGGTTGGTCATATTCTGCGCCCCCAGCGCCTGAATGACCGTCACCCGCGCGTTGCCACAGGCCTCGAGCACGGAAGGTTCGTTGATAAACACATCCACCCCGGCGTTTACACAGCCAAAGTTTACAGTTTCCACGCCAATCGTGTGTTCAACCAGCGCGGAAAACGGTTTTTCAATGAATTTTCCGTAAGTTTCCGTACTGCCGATCATCGCGATATAATCCCCCGTCATTTCCCGACGCGGCCCGCGAAACAGCAATTTCGATTTCCCGTATCTGCACGGATAATAGTCAAGGGCACATTCGCCCGGATTCAAATAGGTCATTCCACCCACCCCTTGTTTCGATTCACCCGAAGACAGATTCGCGCAAAGGGGTTTCCAAATAGCTAAACCAACAATTTGCCGTAATTTTTAGCGCCTTGCCCCCTCTGCATACAGGCCGTAAAGTCGCCCCAAGCAGTCACGAGGTGTGCTATGGAAGTTCAAAAAATCGGTATTGTTGGCGCAGGTCAGATGGGCAACGGGATTGCCCATGTTTGCGCTTTGGCGGGCTATGATATCATCATGGCCGACATGTCGAGCGAGGCGCTGGACAAGGCGCGCGCGCTGATTGATCGCAACATGGAACGTCAGGTCAGCCGCGAGAAAATCACAGCCGAAGACAAGGCCACAGCCCTTGGCCGCATCAAAACCACGCTAAAGCTGCCGGATGTCGGCCAGACCGATCTGGTGATCGAGGCCGCGACCGAACGCGAGTCGATCAAAACTGCTATTTTCGAGGATCTGATCCCGCATCTTCAGCCGCATACCTTGCTGACCTCGAACACATCGTCCATTTCGATCACCCGCCTTGCGTCCCGCACCGACCGGCCGGAAAAATTCATGGGGTTCCATTTCATGAACCCCGTGCCGGTGATGCAACTGGTCGAACTGATCCGCGGCATTGCCACTGACGAGGAAACCTTTCAGGCCTGCCACGATGTAGTGGACCGTCTGGGCAAAACCGCCGCCACCGCCGAGGATTTCCCCGGTTTCATCGTCAACCGCATCCTGATGCCGATGATCAACGAGGCCGTTTACACCCTGTATGAAGGCGTCGGATCGGTGCAATCCATCGACACATCCATGCGCCTTGGGGCCAATCACCCGATGGGCCCGCTGGAGCTGGCCGATTTCATCGGGCTGGACACCTGTCTGGCGATTATGAACGTATTGCACGACGGGCTGGCCGATACCAAATACCGCCCCTGCCCGCTGCTGACCAAATACGTCGAGGCCGGTTGGCTGGGCCGCAAATCGGGCCGTGGATTTTACGATTACCGTGGTGAAACGCCGGTGCCGACGCGCTAAACCTTTGGCTTTAACGCCAAGGTCTTTTCACGCAGCCACGCCATAAACCCGCGCGGGTCTTTGGTCCACTCTGCCACTTCTTCTGGCAGGATC
>WGBJ01000177.1 GCA_015494385.1 Marinosulfonomonas sp. | reverse complement strand
CGGCGGCCCCAGTTCGGCCCGCGCACTTAGCGGGAACGCCATCGCGGGGGCCATTGCGGCCAGTTTCAGTAAATCACGTCGGGTGGGTTTCATCAGGGTCATCGCGCGCCTCGTTAGGTTGGGAAACCCAAGTATAGACGGCAAAACCGGTGACACAATACAATATGTGAATGTATTGGGGCGGTAATTCAATGTTACAGCCCCCCGCATCCCAACATCCGCATCCGCCACAAGACAGGCGATCCGGTGGACGGGGTGGCAAGCTATCTGCACAGTGATCAGCTTGGCTCGGTGCGGGTGATGCGGGGGCGGACGGGGCTTCGGACAAAGAGGTCACCTATGGGCCTTCGGCGAGGCGGTGACGTTCGTCACCGATCCGGCGGCCCTGCCCGAGACCAAGGGGTTTATCGGAGAGCGGTTTGATGCGGACGCCGGCCTGTTCGGCAGGGGTATTGATCCCCCGGATCAATCCCTGATCCCGCCTCAACCTGAACGCGCGGTATTATGATCCGAAGCTGGGGATGTTCATCCAGCCGGACTGGTTCGAGGTGACCAAGGCGGGGGTCGGGACCAACAGGTATGCGTATTTGGGTAGCAGGGGTTCCTTGGCGTATTGTGTCAGGAGGCTTGTCGGTTGTCGATTGGGAATGTCAGAGCCTTAACACTGAACAAGTTAAGATTCTGAATGGTAAGGTACTGGAAAGCATTCTATTCGAAAAACAGCTAAGCCATATAACGTTCAAGTTCAGCGACGAGCTTGTGCTTGAAGTCACCATCGAGACACCAGATGATGATAGCGAACTTGTGCTGATGTCAAAAGAGGACACGTATTTCCTAAATGGGGATGGAGAAATCGGACATGAGCAAACCACCGGGATTTTCAAAGGACAGTGAAGACTGCATGGTATGTGGGAGATGTCTACGAATTGATTGAGGTTTGGGATGAAACGAACAGATATGCGTATAGTTCTAGGAACCCAGTAAACTGAAATGACCCGCCGGCAAATTTGGCACGGATAACCATTGCAGTAGAATAAAGCAGTTATGAGTTTATACTTAGTGTTCTGCTGGTTATTGGAATCGGCATTATGTGTGGCACATTGCCCATCGACGGTTTAGATCTTGCTCAATCCACTCCCAAAATCCTTCCGTCCCCCACACCTTGCCCCAAATGCACCACCCCGATCTGGCGCGCACTTCCCTCCAACCCTACCGCATAATTCGCCCCTAACGGCGGCGACAGCCACGCAGGGGGCAGCTCACTTGCGCCCAAAATCTCCAGCACCCCCGCAGGGGCCAGATCCGGCGCGATGCCGCGGCGGCCGGAGTGGACCGTGGCGATGGCCTGCAACTGGGCCAGCCGATCCTGCCCCGCACCCGTGAATCGCAGGAAGCCCCAGAACAGAAAACCCCCTCTGGCAACCAAATGCCAGAGGGGGCGCATTGCGGAACAATGTCGGGTTAGCGGGGCTTAGTCGCTGTCGCCGCCACCTTCGCCGCCTTCACCGCCTTCACCGCCACCGGCACCGCCCGCGCCAGCGCCACCGTCACCATGTTCGGAATCGTCATCATCGTCGCCAGCGGCTGCCGTTCCACCAGTTGCGGCGCCCGCGGTGCCAGCACCACCGTTTGCAGCCGTTGTGGGCTTGGCCGTTGTGGTGGTAGCAGGCGCAGCAGGGGCAGCAGGCGCAGTTGCCGGTGTTGCAGCTGGTTGTGCCGCAGTTGTGGTGGCCTGTGCTGATGCCATCCCAGCGCCAAATACGCTTGCTACGATTGCCAATGCTGCAGTGCTTGCCAGAAGATTTTTCATTTCGTTCATCCTATATTGAACCCGTATTCGGGTATTTGCGTTGTGCCCGATACGGGCGGTAGATTTCGTTTTACCGACGGGCAACCGGGCCGCGCCGTTTCGACAAGGATGACTATCGGGGCTGTCGCAACCAAACGATATTGACGGAACGTTTATTTTGGAATTCTTGGCCTCGGGTTTAGGCATGTAAACTTTTTGCCAAATCTACCACATTGTAATCATTATATTTATTTTTCCAGCCAGAGGCTTATTACACAAAAATCAGCCTCTAAACTTTTGATTATCCATCCAGTTCCTTCCTGACATAAACAAAAGAAAAACCCGCGAATGTCCACATCCCGCAAAACCCCGTATTTCCCACACTAGCATTTCCCCAAACACCCCCTTAACCTGCCGCGCATGATCCGATTTGCCGCCACCCGTTTGCTGTCCCTTGCCCTCAGCCTGCTGATGGCCTCGATCGTGGTTTTCGCCGTGGTCGAGGTGATCCCCGGCGATCCGGCGTCCTATATGCTGGGCATGAATGCCACCCCCGAAGCGGTCGAGGCTTTGCGCAATGAACTGGGTCTGAACGGGTCAGTCTGGGCGCGCTATATCAGTTGGGTTTCCGGTATGCTGGTGGGGGATTTCGGGCAATCCTATACCTACCGCGTGCCGGTTTCGGACCTGATTGCCCAACGCATCTGGATTTCGCTGCCGCTGGCAATGATCGCGCTGCTGATGTCCACCCTTATCGCCTTTCCGGTCGGCCTGATTGCCGCCGCGCGGCGCGGGAAATTCAGCGACTACAGCATTATGGGGCTGACCCAACTGGGCATCGCGGTGCCGAATTTCTGGTTCGCCATGCTGCTGGTGCTGGTGTTTGCAATCAATCTGCACTGGTTCGGGGCCGGCGGTTTTCCGGGCTGGGAAAACGGCATCCTTGCTGGCCTTAAGGCGCTGACCCTGCCCGCCATTGCCCTTGCCCTGCCCCAAGCCTCGATCCTTGCCCGCGTGATGCGCTCAAGCTTGCTGGAAACCCTGACGCAGGATTACATCCGCTCTGCCCGCGCCAAGGGTCTGACCCGCGCACAGGCCCTGCGCCGCCACGCCCTGCGCAACGCGATGATCCCGGTGCTGACCATCATCGGTTTGCAGTTTTCCTTTCTGCTGGCCGGTGCCATCATCATCGAAAACGTGTTCTACCTGCCCGGCCTTGGCCAGTTGATTTACAAGGGCATCACCCAGCGCGATCTGGTGGTGGTGGAAAGCGTTGTGATGCTGCTGGTTTTCGCCGTGATCCTTGTGACTTTCCTTGTCGATCTGGCCTATGCCGCCGTTGATCCCCGTCTAAGGAAACGCTGATGAGACTGCCTTTTCAACTGATCCTCGGAGCCTTGCTGACATCGTTTTTCGTCATCGCGGTGCTGGTGTCCTTTGTCTGGACCCCGCATGACGTCACCGTGCTGACCATTGCCGACAAGCTGCAACCACCATCGGATAAATACTGGCTGGGCACCGACCATTTCGGGCGCGATATGTTTTCCATGCTGATGGTTGGCGCGCGCACCTCGATTGCCGTGGCGATTGTCGCGGTTGGCATCGGCATGGGCATCGGCGTGCCGCTGGGCCTGATGGCCGCGG
>WGBJ01000176.1 GCA_015494385.1 Marinosulfonomonas sp. | reverse complement strand
GCCTTGATGGTGTCGGCGACATTGCCTTTGATCGGGTCGGCCACGGCCACGATGCCCGCAAGATTGCCGTCTACCGCCACATACATTGCGGTTTTACCCTCTGTGCGCAGGGTGTCGGCCTGTGCATCGGCTGATTTTGTTTTCAGGCCTATACCGGCCATCATTGCCTTGTTGCCAAGGGCCACTTTGCGCTTGCCGATCACACCTTGAACGCCTTTGCCCGTGACCGCTTCAAAATCGGCAATCTTGCCAACCTCAAGGCCTTTGTCCTGTGCGCCGGCCACGATGGCTTCGGCCAGGGGATGTTCCGACCCTTTTTCAAGCGCGGCGGCAAGGGACAGCAATTCATCCTCTTTCACGTCGCCCAGCGCCAGCGTATCGGTCAGCTTTGGTTTGCCTTCGGTCAGGGTGCCGGTTTTATCGACAATCAGCGTATCCACACCGGCCATGCGTTCCAGTGCTTCGGCATCCTTGATCAACACGCCCGCCTGCGCCCCGCGACCGGCGGCTGTGGTGATGGAGATGGGGGTTGCCAAACCCAAGGCACAGGGGCAGGCGATGATCAGCACCGATACCGCCGAGGCCACGGCAAAGATCAATGCAGGGTCGGGGCCGAAGAAAAACCAGACGACAAAGGCCGTGATCGCAATCAGCACCACCAGCGGCACAAAGATCGACGATACCTTGTCCGCCATCCCCTGAATGGGCGCGCGCGACCGTTTGGCCCCGGCCACCATTTCCACGATCTGCGACAGCACCGTATCGGCCCCCACGCGGGCGGCCCGGATCACAAGCGAGCCGTTCTTGTTGATCGTGCCACCCGTCACCGGATCATCCGGCCCTTTGGTGACCGGCAGGGATTCCCCCGTCAGCATGCTTTCGTCAATCGCGGTTGTGCCCTCGATCACCACACCGTCCACCGGCACCGCATCACCGGGGCGCACCCGCAGCAAATCCCCTTCAAGGATATTTTCAAGCGGGGCATCATATTCATCACCACTTGCCAGAATACGCCGCGCGGTTTTGGGGGCCAGATCCAGCAAGGCCTTGATCGCATCCCCGGTTCGTTCGCGGGCGCGCAGCTCCAGCACCTGCCCGACAAAAATCAGGGTGACGATCACCACGGCGGCCTCGTAATAGGTGCCGACATTGCCACCTTCGCTATAGGCCTCGGGGAACACCCCGGGCAGGAAGGTTGCCACCAGACTATAGATATAGGCCGCCGCCACCCCCAGCGAGATCAGCGTCCACATATTGGGGTTCATGGTGCGGATCGAATTCCAGCCACGCACAAAGAACGGTTTGGCGGCCCACAGCACAATGGGGGTGGCAAGGATAAATTCCAGATAGACAGATGTCCTCTCACCAATCCATTCGCGCACCGGCAGGCCAACCAGCGGCCCCATTGTCATAATCACCAAAGGTACGGCAACAGCGGCACTGATCCACATGCGGCGGGTGAAATCCTCAAGCTCCTCGTTCTTTTCCTCGCCGGTTGCGGTAACCGGTTCCAGCGCCATGCCGCAGATCGGGCAAGACCCGGGGCCTTGTTGCAGGATCTCGGGGTGCATCGGGCAGGTATATTCAATGTTTTGACTGGCCTCGTCCTGCTTTAACCGGTTGTTGCCCGAAGCATAGAAATACGGATCACCGTTGAACTTCCCATGGCAATTGTCACTGCAGAAATGAAACGTCTGATCCTGCCAGACTTCTGTCGGCTTGCCCGCATCCAGTGCCACCTGCATTCCGCAAACAGGATCAACGGCTACGTTGTCACCGACCGGCATTTCCATATTGCCATGGCTGTGGTTATGGGGCGAAGAATTCGGGTTCGGATTATGCGCGTTTGACATTTTATTCCCTCTCGGATTTGTGCCTGGTATTAATCTAATCCTTCCAGTAACTGGAGGGTCAAGGCGTATTGGCTGTATATCTCGAAATTAAAAAATATTAAGTAATAACAACTGGTTGCTTCGATTTGGCGTGGCCCGTTTGTTTTTGCCAGTTCAGCCTTTAGGCAATGTGACCCGATCAACTAAAATGCCGCCGCAAAATGAATTGCGGCGGCAAACTTTGGGGCAAGGTACCTTGCCCGACAGCGGCGAAACCTAAACCGCGTTAACAGCCTGCGCCAGTAGATCGCGAACCTCGCCTGCAACCGATTTCAATTCGTCATTGTCGATCGCCTGCATCGAGGCGACCGGATCAATGGCGCTGACCTCGACCCCGCCGTCCACCTGACGCAGGATCACATTGCAGGGCAACATTGCCCCGACCCGCGGCTCAACCCCGATGGCATGATAGGCCATCTTCGGATTGCATGCCCCGAGGATACGGTAAGGCTCCATATCCACGTCGATCTTTTTCTTCATCGTTGCCTTGACGTCGATTTCGGTCAGAACGCCAAAGCCTTTGTCCGTCAAAGCAGCGCGGACGCGGGCATCGACGGCGTCAATATCGGCGTCCTTGATCAAGCGGTTGATAGTATAAGTCATTGTCGGTTTCCTTTACCCGTCAGTTGCGGATGTATTTCAGCAGGGCGATGATCCCCAGAACAAAGACAGCGACCACCAGCAGCATTCCTATACCGCCCAGTCCCATGCCCCATCCCATGCCATAACCCATGCCGGTTTCAAGTTGATTGCCCATCATTTCGGTGCTCCTTTGATTGTCAGGTGCGGGGCTGTGCCCCTAGTTATCCTGATTTTGCATCATGTTACCGTTCCCGGCCCCCATACCCATGCCACCACCGGCCCCCATTGCGGCCTGACGTTTTGCCATCATCTTGGCCATGCGGTCAGCAGGGGCAGCCATTTCATCGGCTGTCACCATTCCGTCGCCATCGCTGTCCAGCATCTGGAAACGATCAACCATCTTTTCACGGATCGCAGCGCTGTGCAGGGCTTCGAATTCGTCGATTGACAGGGTGCCGTCGCCATTGGCGTCAAACTCCTTCATCTTGGCATCCAGACCGGCGCGCATTTCGTCAGGGGAAACGGTTCCGTCACCATCGGCATCCATGCCTTTCAAATAACCCATGCCACCCATCATGCCGCCGCCCATCATACCCTGACCGCCGCCCATCATCTGGCCGTGCATTTTCATCATCATTTTCATCATACCCTGGTGGCCTTGCTGACCACCCTGATGACCCATCATGCCGGATTTCCCACCCATCATTCCGCCCTGATTTCCCATCATAGCGCCTTGTTGGATCTTGCCGGATTGCTGGCCATGGTCGCTACCAGCGAACAGAGGTGTCGAGATCGCGGCCCCCATTGCAATTGCGGCGACAAGACCAAGAGAAAGAGCTGTATTGCGTTTCATGACATTACCTCGTGTGTTTCATGTTTCGATAACGTCTATCTGGGGGGTGTTTGTCGCAGGACTATGCCAGCTTGCAGGTGGAATTGTATCACTGTGTCGCAAGCGCAATATCTGCTACAAACGGATACACTTTTCCCTGCGACAAACGGGGCAAAGCCGCGCTAAACGGAAAACATCATGAATGAAACGACACATATTTTGCCCCATATCCTGATTGTTGACGATCACAGGGAAATCCGCGATGCCGTTATGCGCTATCTGGAAAAGAACGGCTTTCGTGCAACTGTTGCACAGGATGCGGTTGAAATGGATGCCAAACTGGCGCGCGGGCGGTTCGATCTGATCGTGCTGGACGTGATGATGCCCGGCGAGGACGGCTTGTCCGTCTGTCGCAGGCTAAGTGCCGAGGGGCGCACCCCCATTCTGATGCTGACCGCGCTGGGCGAGG
>WGBJ01000175.1 GCA_015494385.1 Marinosulfonomonas sp. | reverse complement strand
TTGGCCGCCGCATCCGCGAAGCCACCGCCGGTTCCGGCAAGGCGCTGACGCTGGAGCTGGGCGGCAAATCCCCCTACATCGTGTTTGACGACGCGGACATCGACAGCGCCGTTGAAGGGCTGGTCGATGCGATCTGGTTCAATCAGGGACAGGTCTGTTGTGCCGGCTCGCGCCTGCTGGTGCAGGAAGGCATTGCCGAGGAATTCTACGCCAAGCTGAAGGCGCGGATGGATGGCTTGCGCATGGGTGATCCACTGGACAAATGTATCGACATCGGCGCGCTGGTGGACCCTGTGCAACACGCCACCGTCACCGATATGGTCGCCAAGGGCGGGCATGAGGGCGAGGTGTACCACGCCAAATGCAAACTGCCCAATCAGGGCTGTTATTACCCGCCGACCCTGATCACCGGCCTGCATTCCGCCGCCTATCTGATGCAAGAGGAAATCTTTGGTCCCGTGCTGGTCTCGACCACCTTCCGCACGCCTGCCGAGGCCGTGCAACTGGCCAACAACACCCGCTATGGTCTGGCCGCAAGTGTCTGGAGCGAGAATGTGAACCTTGCGCTGGATATTGCGCCGAAGCTGGTTGCGGGCATCGTCTGGGTCAACGCGACCAACCTGTTTGACGCGGCCGCCGGTTTTGGCGGTGTGCGCGAAAGCGGTTTTGGGCGCGAAGGCGGCTGGGAGGGGCTATCGGCCTATACCAGACCGAAAACCTCCAGCAAACCGCTGCATCCCATCGCACCGGTGCGTGCCCCCAAGGACGCGCAGATCGCCGAACTGGATCGCACCGCCAAGATGTATATCGGCGGCAAACAGGCACGGCCCGACAGCGGCTATTCCACCGCCATCTGGTCCCCCAAAGGCAAGCTGCTGGGCCATGTCGGCCAAGGCTCGCGCAAGGACATCCGCAACGCGGTCGAGGCCGCCCACGCGGCCAAAGGCTGGGGTAAAACCACCGGCCATCTGCGGGCGCAGATCCTGTATTACATCGCCGAAAACCTGTCGGCGCGGGGCGACGAATTTGCCAAACGCCTGAACGAGATGAGCGGCAAAACCGGCGGGCGCAAAGAAGTGGACGCAACCCTGTCCCGCCTGTTCACCTATGCCGCCTGGGCCGATAAATATGATGGTCAGGCGCACGGCGTCCCCATTCGCGGCATCGCGCTGGCGATGAAAGAACCCGTAGGCGTGATCGGCGCGCTCTGCCCTGATGACGCGCCCTTGCTGGGCCTGATTTCCGTCATGGCGCCCGCGATTGCGATGGGCAACACCTGCGTGCTGGCGGCCAGTCAGGCCGCGCCGCTGGCGGCGACCGATTTCTATCAGGTGCTGGACACCTCGGACGTGCCTGCGGGTGTGGTCAACATCCTGACCGGCGATCATGCCGATCTGGCCGGGCCAATGGCGGGGCATCTGGATGTGGATGCGGTCTGGAGCTTCTCCTCGACCGATCTGTCGGCCCAGATCGAACATGCCTCGGCTGGCAACCTGAAACGCACATGGGTCAACAATGCCCGCGCGCGCGACTGGTTCGGCAAAGACGGTGAGGGGCGCGAATTCCTGCAACAAGCGACCGAGGTCAAGAATATCTGGGTGCCTTATGGCGAATAGGAACGCCGCTGCCCCGGACCTGATCCGGGGCCTTCCCCTGTCTGTCAGGAGGTCCCGCATCAGGTGCGGGACAGCGTAGGCCCGATGATCACCCGCACCTTTCAAAAAGGCGATGCCCATTCCACCGCCGTCTATTCGGATTGCGAGAAGTACCGCTATTCCCTGACCCGCATTTGGGAGCCGGAAGGAAAGAAGGCGTTCTTTGTCATGCTCAACCCCTCGACCGCGACCGAGGTGCAGAACGACCCCACGGTCGAGCGTTGTGAACGCCGCGCCCGCACGCTGGGCTTTGGCGCCTTTCGCGTGGCCAATATTTTCGCATGGCGCGACACCGACCCGCGCAAGATGCGCAAGGCGGCCGATCCGGTTGGCCCCGCCAATGATGACGCCATCCTTGAGGGATGTGAGTGGGCCGATCAGATCATTTGCGCATGGGGCACCCACGGCGAACATCTGAAACGCGGCCCGCAGGTCGAAACCCTGATGCGCGGCACCGGATTGCCGCTCTATCACCTTGGGCTGTCCAAAGCGGGCCACCCCAAACACCCGCTTTATATCGCCTATGCGGTGCAACCTGTGCTATGGGACGGGGAACGACAGTAAAAATCGCAAGGTAACTGATGCCCGACAGTATTCCGGAAGATGACAAAACCCCCGACCTTCAGACCGAAATCGCGGAACTGACACAGGAACTGCGCCGCCTGAACAACCACCGTTTCGTGCGCATCCACAATTCCGCATGGCGGCTGGTCAGCTTTCAATTTGTCCGCGGGCTGGCCTTCGGCCTTGGGTCGGTAATCGGGGCGACGTTCCTTGTATATCTTCTGGTTTATTCCCTATCCAACATCGACTTTATCCCGATTGTCGGCGAATGGGCCAAAGAGATCGCGGATATGATCAAGCAAAACGGAACACCACAGTAAAAACTCTTTCCTTTTGCGCCATTTCACCCTATACGCGCGTGTCTGCCTGATTCATCGGGCGGATGCTCTATGGACCTTGCTGGACGACATCCCGGCCTGCGCCCGCAACATTTGATATTAAAGGAGACCCCGATGTCGATTACCAAAGAAGAAAAAGCCCGCATCATGAAAGAATTCGCAACCCACGAAGGCGACACTGGTTCGCCCGAAGTACAGGTTGCTGTTTTGTCATCGCGGATCGCGACACTGACCGAGCATTTCAAAACCCACAAAAAGGATAACCATTCCCGCCGTGGTCTTTTGAAACTGGTTGCGACACGTCGCAAACTTCTGGACTACACCCGCGCCAAAGACGAAGCGCGTTATCAGGATCTGATCAAACGCCTCGGCCTGCGCCGCTAATTACGACCCAAAGATGCGCCCTGCGGGGCGCTTCTTGCTTTTTAAGATGCTGCAATCTGCCGGACCTAACAGATTGTAAAACGCACATGAAACAGGTCACGGGCATACGGCCCGTATGAAATCGGCCAAAGGGGATGGGCCCCGGCGGCCAAATTAGGAAATGATATGTTTAACGTAACTACGAAATCTATGCAGTGGGGCGAAGAGACCCTCACACTGGAAACGGGCAAGATCGCCCGTCAGGCAGACGGCTGTGTGATCGCCACTTTGGGCGAAACCAGCGTTCTGTGTGCTGTGACTTTTGCAAAGACACAAAAACCCGGTCAGGATTTTTTCCCGCTGACCGTTCACTATGGTGAAAAATATTATGCAGCCGGCAAAGTGCCCGGCGGGTTCTTCAAACGCGAAGCACGCCCAACCGAAAAAGAAACCCTGACATCGCGCCTGATCGACCGTCCGATCCGCCCGCTGTTTGTTCCCGGTTTCAAAAACGAAGTTCTGGTGATCTGTACCGTTCTGAGCCACGATCTGGTGAATGACCCCGATATGGTCGCGATGATCGGTGCCTCGGCTGCGCTGACAATTTCCGGCGTTCCGTTCATGGGCCCGATTGGCGCCTGTCGCGTTGGTTTTGTGGATGGCGAATACATCCTGAACCCCGAAATCGACGACATGCACGATCTGCGCAACAAGCCCGAGCAGCGGCTTGACCTTGTTGTCGCCGGCACCAAAGACGCCGTGATGATGGTTGAATCCGAAGCTTACGAGCTGACCGAAGAAGAAATGCTGGGCGCTGTGAACTTCGCGCACGAGCAGATCCAGCCGGTTATCGACCTGATCATCGACTTTGCCGAAGATTGCGCCAAAGAGCCGTTCGACTATCAGCCACCAGATTATTCCGAGCTGTACGAAGCGGTTGCCAAAGCCGGTGAAGAACTGATGCGCAAGGCATTTGCCATCACCGACAAGCAGGAACGCACCACGGCGGTTGCCGAGGCCCGCGAAGCCATCAAGGCCGCGCTGACCGAAGAACAGCTGGCCGACGAAAACCTTGGCGCGGCCATGAAGAAGCTGGAAGCCAGCATCCTGCGTGGCGACGTTGTGAAAACCGGCAAACGGATCGACGGCCGCGACACCACGACTGTGCGCCCGATCGTATCCGAAACCGGCCTTCTGCCCCGCACACACGGCTCGGCGCTGTTTACACGCGGCGAAACTCAGGGCTTGGTTGTGACCACTCTGGGCACCGGCGATGACGAACAGATGATCGACGCGCTGCAGGGCATGTATAAATCCAACTTTATGCTGCACTATAACTTCCCGCCCTATTCGGTTGGTGAAGTTGGCCGCTTTGGTTTCACGGGTCGGCGCGAAATCGGCCACGGTAAACTGGCATGGCGCGCGCTGCAGGCGGTTCTGCCACCTGCCACCGATTTCCCCTACACAATTCGCGTTGTGTCGGAAATCACCGAATCCAACGGCTCGTCCTCTATGGCTTCGGTCTGTGGTGGCTCGCTGTCGATGATGGACGCCGGTGTTCCGCTGAAGGCACCTGTTGCCGGTGTGGCCATGGGTCTGATCCTCGAGGATAGCGACAACTACGCCATCCTGACCGATATTCTGGGTGACGAAGACCACCTTGGCGATATGGATTTCAAGGTTGCCGGTACCGACAAAGGTATCACGTCGCTGCAAATGGACATCAAGGTTGCGGGCATTACACCCGAAATCATGGACAAGGCATTGGCACAGGCCAAAGACGCCCGTCTGCACATCCTTGGTGAAATGGCCAATGCACTGACCGAAGCTGGCGAATTCAGCGCGCACGCACCGCGCATTGAAACCATGCAGATCCCGACGGATAAAATCCGCGAAGTGATCGGTTCGGGTGGTAAAGTGATCCGTGAAATCGTTGAAGTGTCCGGCGCCAAAGTCGACATCAACGACGAAGGTATCATCAAGATCGCCTCGCCGAACGCCGAAGCCATCCAGAAGGCCTATGACATGATCAACTCGATCGTGGCCGAGCCGGAAGAAGGCAAAATCTATCGCGGCAAAGTTGTCAAAATCGTCGATTTCGGCGCATTTGTGAACTTCTTTGGCAAGCGCGACGGTCTGGTCCACGTTTCCCAAATCGAAAACCGTCGTCTGAACCATCCTTCGGATGTTCTGAAAGAGGGTCAGGAAGTCTGGGTCAAACTGCTGGGCTTTGACGATCGCGGCAAGGTTCGCCTGGCGATGAAGATGGTCGATCAGGAAACCGGCAAAGAGATTACAGAAGACAAAGAGTAATCTTTGTTTTCTAACAAAATTCGAAAAAAGGCCCCGATGGAAACGTCGGGGCCTTTTTGATTACGGAATTGTTATTTTGGTGGCTCCGGCTTTGCGGCTAGCATCTTCACAGGGGCGTGACGCGAACATCACGCGCCATATTTTGCTGGAGAAACCGTCATTATGCTTAATAAACGCCAATTTATTTCAACGGGGATTGCCATGGGAGGCCTTGGGCTTGCCGGTGCAAATGCCCAAACAGCCAAGCCCGAATACACTTTGCCCGAAGAATTCCTGCCGCGTGAGGTCAGAATCCGCGACAAGCTCCCTGCAGGGGAAATCCATGTCGATCCAAACCGTTTCGTGCTGTATCTGACGTTACCCAAAAGGCGGGCCATTCGTTATACCGTCGGTGTGGGGCGCGGGAACCTGTATCATGACGGAACATTTTATGTCGGGGCCAAACGGGAATGGCCCAGTTGGAAGCCAACACCGGCCATGATGAAACGCGAACCGGCGGCTTACAAGAATTTCCTCCCCGGTGGACGTTATGAAAAAGGTATGCCCGGTGGCCCCAAAAACCCGCTGGGTGCCCGTGCGATTTATCTGTTTGACGAACGCGGCGACAGCTATTTGCGCATCCACGGCACCAATGCCCCGCGCACCATTGGCACGGCAGTTTCAAACGGCTGTGCGCGTCTGGTCAATCCGCATGTCATCGACCTTTTTGATCGCGTCTCGAAAGGCGCGCGCGTGGTGCTTTATAAAAAGGCCAACGCGGGGCCATCACATTCGTGACAAGGCACAAAAAAGGCCCCGGT
>WGBJ01000174.1 GCA_015494385.1 Marinosulfonomonas sp. | reverse complement strand
TGGCCGCAGCAAAGACAGCGGTGACCTGTGTTTTGGCCAGTGTGGACACGATCAGCCCGTATCCCGTGGCTGCAATCGCATAAAGCAGCGCGCCGAATACCAGCGCCCAGGGGTCCCCCCGCAGGGGTACGCCCAACACCGTGACCACCAACGCCGTCATAATGGCGAAATTCAGCAGGGTGATGCCGATATAGACCAGTTGCTTGCCGACCAGAAATTCGATCCGGCTGGTAGGGGTGACATAGAAATTGGTGATGGTGCCGATTTCCTTTTCCCGTGCCACACTGACCGCCATCAGGATGGCCGGAAACAGCAGCAGCAACAGCGGCGGGATGGATGGGCCGATGGCGGGCAGGCTCTCCATTGCCGGATTATAGCGGAAACGCGGGGCCAGCTCGGCAGGCGGCTTGGCATCCGGACTGCTTGGAACCGCAATTACATCCAGCGACAGCGCTCCGTCGAAGCCTTGGGCCAAGACGCTGCTATGCGCACCGCTGACGTAACTTTCCACCGTACCGGCCCGCTGTGTATCGGTGCCGTCGATCAGTGCCGCAATCCGTGCGGTTTCCCCGCGTCGCAGGTTGCGCCCGAAATCGGGCGGCATTTGCAGCGCCAGCGCCAGTTCGCCGCTTTTCATGCGCCGCTCCAACTCGTCGGCGCTATATATGGGGTCGTGTTTTTCAAACCAGCCGGTGTCCCCGAAGCCGGACAGATAGGCACGGCTTTCCGGTGTCTGGTCCAGATCGAACACGGCATAGGGGATTGAACGCACCTCTTGCGAGATACCGAACGACATGATCAGCAACAGGATGGCACTGCCGATGAAGGAAAAGGCCAGCCGCACCGGATCGCGCCGCACCTGCATCGCCTCGCGCGAGGTATAGGCCAGCAGGCGGCGCAGGCTAAAGCCGCTTTCGGGGGCTTTGTTTTCGCTATCCTCGGCGCTGTTCAGCAGACCCTCGTCACTGGTATCTTCAGGCGGCAGAACATCCGAGATATAGGCGATAAACGCTTCTTCCAGATTTTTTGCGCCGCGTTTCTCGATCAGCTTTTGCGGCTCGTCCGTGACCAGAACCTGACCCGCGTGCATCAGGGAAATGCGGTCACAGCGCATGCCTTCGTCCATAAAGTGGGTCGAGATGAAAATTGTCACCCCGTCGCGCCGGGCCAGTTCCAGCAGCAGATCCCAAAAGGCATCGCGTGCCTGCGGGTCCACGCCGGATGTAGGTTCGTCCAGAATCAGGATTTCTGGTTCGTGAATCACGGCCACGGCCAGTGACAGCCGCTGGCGCAGGCCCAGCGGCAGTTCCGAGGCGCGTTGATCCATATAGGGCTCCAGCCCGAACCGCGGCACCAGTTCATCCATGCGACGTTTGGTTTTTTCTGCACCCAGATGGAACAGACGCGCGTGCAACACCAGATTTTCGCGCACCGTCAGTTCACCGTATAGCGAAAAGGATTGCGACATGAACCCGACGCGGTTGCGGGTGGTGATGTCCTGCGCATCCACGGGTTTGCCGAAAATCCATGCCTCGCCATCCGAGGCGGGCAGCAGGCCGGTCAGCATTTTCATCGTGGTGGTTTTGCCGCAGCCGTTCGAGCCGAGAAAACCAAAGATTTCGCCCTTGGCAATGTCGAAACTGACGTTGTTGACCGCTACGAAATCCCCGAAACGCCGCGTCAGGTTGCGGGCGCGAATGGCGGGTTCGGCGTCTGTTGGCAAAGGTTTGGCCGCAGGGGGGATTTTGGCGGGTTTGGGGGTGTTGTCGTCTTGTGGCTCGTCCTCGGTCAGCAGGGACACATAAGCGGCCTCGACCGTGTTCGTGCCGGTTTGCGCCATCAGATCGGCGGGGCTGGCCTGTGCCAGCACGCGGCCGTCGTTCATCGCGACCAGATGGTCGAACAATGCGGCCTCTTCCATATAAGCGGTGGACACCAGCACGCTCATTTGCGGACGGTCCGCGCGGATGTTGTCGATCAGATCCCAGAACTGGCGGCGCGACAGCGGATCAACGCCCGTGGTGGGTTCATCCAGCAGCAGGAAATCAGGATCGTGGATCAGCGCGGCGCACAGGCCCACCTTCTGTTTCATCCCGCCCGACAGCTTTCCGGCGGGGCGGTCAAGGAACGGATACAGGCCCGTG
>WGBJ01000173.1 GCA_015494385.1 Marinosulfonomonas sp. | reverse complement strand
GGCTTGGTGGCCGGTTTTGCAGTGGTTGACGCTTTGCGTGTCGTGGCCGGTTTGCTTGCCGGTTTGGTCGCTTTGGACTTGGCCGCTGGTTTGGCAGTTTTAGGCTTGGACGGTTTCGCGGCAGGCTTTGGTGTCACTTCCGGTTTCACTTCGGGCTTGGCTGGTTCTTGCACAGGTGTGCTAACCACTGCCGCATGTGTCTGGGCGGGCTTTGCCACAGGTTTCTTGCGCCCGCCCATGACCATCCGGCCCAGACCTCGCGCCATTCCGAACAGGGCTGCGCCGACAAACAGAACCGCATCCCCCAATCCGGCCAATGCCGATTTGGCGGTGCCGATCATGCCCTTGCCATTGCTGTCAGATACATGCAGCGGTTTGGGCGCAGGTTCGGCGGGGGGCATGGGCGCGCCGTTGGCGGTTTGCTCGTGCCCCAGTTCCTGCATTGCGTCGGCATAGCGCACACAACCCAGCGGGATGACGACCAGAGTCAGCAAGGTGGACACCATCCCGCCCATCATCAACGAAATCGCCATGCCCTCGAAAATCGGATCAGACAGGATCACGGACGAGCCGATCATCAACGCCAGAGCGGTGATAATAATGGGTCGCGTGCGGGTGGCGCAGGCGTGGATCACCGCGTCTTTGACGGGCATGCCTTCGGCCACCGCCTGACGCGAGAAATCGACCAGCAGGATCGAGTTACGCACAATAATCCCCGCCAGCGCGATAAAGCCGATCATCGAGGTGGCAGTGAATGGCGCGCCAAACAGCCAGTGGCCGGGCACGATGCCGATCAGGGTCAGCGGGATTGGCGCCATGATGATCGCGGGCAGGCGGAAGTTGCCAAATTCCCCGACCACAAGGATGTAGATCATAATCAGGGCCACACCAAAAGCGATGCCCATATCGCGGAAGGTCACATAGGTGACGGTCCACTCACCCGTCCATTCCAGTGCCGATTGCAGGTTGGTGGTGGGCGGCCCGATATAATTGGTGTCGACCCGCACGCCATCGGGGGCGGTGTAATCATCCAGCAGGCTTTCCATTTCAAGGATGCCGTAGATCGGCGCACCCAGACGGCCGGCAACTTCGCCGGTGACATATTCCACCGCGCGCAGGTCTTTGTGGTAAACTGGATCATCCACGCGGAACTGTTCAAAATGTCCCAGCGTGGTCAGCGGGATCATCGCGCCACTGGCCGAGGGTACCGGCAATTGCCCAAGCCGCCCGAATTCGCTGCGCAGGGCAAGCGGCATTTGCAGATAGATAAAGCGCGGCTCCAGCGCATGTTCGTCTTTGACATCGCCCAAACGATAGCCGCCCAGCGACATTTCCAATTGCCGGTTGATGGTGTCGACCGACACACCCAGCCGCGAGGCCTTTTCGCGGTCGATCACAAAGCGCCAGCTGTCAAACGGCATCTGCAGATAGCTGTCGGCGTCAACGATGTTTTCGGCCTGATCGAACAGCCGTTCCACATCGCGGGCCACTTGCCGGCGGGTGGCATCATCGGGGCCGTAAATCTCGGCGACCATGGTTTGCAGAACGGGCGGGCCGGGGGGCATTTCCACCACTTCAATCCGCGCACCCAATTGGTCGGCCAGCGGTTTCAGCGCATCGCGGGCGGCAACCGCCAGTTCATGCGAGGTGCGGTCGCGGTCGCCCTTGTCGGTCAACTGGACCTGAATATCGGCCTGCCACGCGAAATCGCGCAGGTAGGTGTGACGCACAAGGCCGTTGAAATTGAACGGGCTGGCGGTGCCGGTATAGCTTTGAAGGGCCACGACCTCGGGCATTTTCAGCAATTCGTCGGACATGCGGGTGACGACATTGGCGGTGACGGGCAGGGCGGTGCCCTCGGGCATGTTCACCACCACGTTGAATTCCGGCTTGTTGTCGTTGGGTAGCATTTTGACCGTGACAGCCTGAGTGTAAAACAAGGAAAGGCTGAGGAAAAACACCAGCCACATGCCCAGCCGGAACAGACGGGCTTTGGTGGGGCTGTCCAGCAGTGGATACAACATATGCTCAAAGAAATTATGCAGTTGTTCGGACTGGCGATGTTCGCTTTCCTGCATTTTGGCCAGCTTCTTCATCGAGGGTTTGATGCGTTGCGCCAGCCAAGGGGTAAAGATGAAGGCGGCGAACAGCGACAGCAGCATCGCAACCGACCCCAGTGCGGGGATTGGTCCCATGTAGGGGCCCATCATGCCGGTAACGAACCCCATCGGCAGCAGGGCGGCGATCACGGTAAAAGTGGCAAGGATTGTCGGATTGCCAACCTCGCGCACCGCATCCACGTTGCAATCATCGGAACATTCGCCGTTCAGCAGCCATCGGCGATAGATGTTTTCCACCACCACAATGGCGTCGTCCACCAGAATCCCGATGGAAAAGATC
Source organism: Marinosulfonomonas sp. (assembly GCA_015494385.1). GTDB lineage: Bacteria > Pseudomonadota > Alphaproteobacteria > Rhodobacterales > Rhodobacteraceae > Profundibacter. The sequence continues at coordinate 7,866 of WGBJ01000173.1, read as the reverse complement.
AGCGCAAACAGTGATACCCTGTCGATGGTATAGCCCAGAAGCCATGCGCAAAATACTGTCAGCAGAATAACCACAGGGATCACGATCAGCACCACAGTGGCCGCGCGCAGACCCAGCGCCAGCCAGATCAGAAGTGTTACGGCCCCTGTCACCACGAACAGTTTGAAGATCAGCTCGTTGACCTTTTCATTGGCGGTTTCGCCATAATTGCGGGTGACTTCGACATGCACATTGTCGGGGATCAGGCTGCCCTTCAGGCGCTCCACATAGGCCAGCACATCATCGGCCACCGACACCCCGTTGGTGCCGCTTTTCTTGGCAACCGAAATGGTAACAGCCGAGGCGCCGATCGGCGCGCGATCCTCGATTTCGTCCTGACCTTCGTGCGCCCCATAGGCGGGGCCGGTGTAGTAGGCCACGATGTTATCGGCGTCATCGGTGCTTTCGGTCACCAGCGCCACGTCGCGGATGTAAATCACCTGCCCGTCTTGCGTGCCGATCATCAGGTTTTCAATATCACGCGCATTTTTCAGGAATGCGCCGGTTTGCAACGAAAAGGTGGTTTGCCCCATTTCGACCGACCCGACCGAGCGTTCGGCATTGGCCGAGGATATGGTCTGGGCGATCTGGTCCAGACCGATACCGAAACCGGCCAGCCGTTCGGGGAAGATTTCAACCCGTATCGCATCGGATCGTCCGCCGGTGATGAAGCTCTGCGAGGTGGTTTCGATTTCCTTTAGCCGTTGCAGCACATCCAGCCCAAGCGAACGCAGGCCCGCTTCGTCCAATTCATGTGACCACAGGGTCAGGGTGACAACCGGCACATCGTCCACCCCTTTGGGGCGGATCAATGGTTGCGACACACCGGGGGGGATACGGTCTAGGTTGGACTGGATTTTATCGTTCAGTTTCACCAGAGAGGGGCCTAATTCCTCGCCCACATCAAACTGCACCGTCACCATCGCGCCATCGCGGTTCGAGACGGAATAGACGTGATCCACCCCCTGAATTTCCGACATCAGCCGTTCCAGCGGGTCGGTGGCAAGGGAAGCCACCTGATTGGCGGATGCCCCATGGTAGGAAAAGAAAATATCGACCATTGGCACGGAAATCTGCGGGTCTTCCTGACGCGGGGTCAGGATCAGGCCCATGATGCCAAGCGCCAGACAGGCAAACAGCAGCAGCGGTGACAGCGGTGAATTGATGAACATTCTGGCAAGGTTGCCAGCCAACCCCAGTTTGGGTTTCTTCACGTCCTCAGCACCGGACTCCGGTTGGATATTTTGATCCGTAGCTATGGTCTTACCCCTCCTTGTCGGGCGTCGTCATTTGGGTGGTGCCGATCTGTCGCCGGTTCCCGCCCGTATTCCTATTGCTGTGCCTGCTACTCTCCTGAGATCAGATTGGCGGGCGGGTTCAGGATCACCTGTTCCCCGCCGTTCAGGCCCGAAACCACCGAAATCCGGCCATCGGGCAAAGGGTATCCAACACGCACCAGTCGCAGCGACGGTTTGCCATCCTCAAGCACAAAGACCGACGGCAGGCTGCCGCGCCAGATCAGGGCCTCGTTCGGGATGGCCTGACCGTTGCGGGTGGGGATGGAGGCATCCGGCACAGTAACCTCGACATACATGCCGGGGCCGCCGGGGGTGTCATAGGGCAGGTCGAACTTGACCCGCACGGTGTGGCGTTTGGGGTCGGCTACCGGAAAAATCTGCGCCACTTTGGCGTCAACAGTTGCACCGCCCACGTCCAGACGGGCGGGAACGATCATGCCTTCGGTCAGGCCAGCGGCCAGACGCACGGGGATTTCCGCGTCAATGCGCAGGTATTCAATAAAGGCGTAGGTGATCAGCGGGGTGCCGGGTTGGACGGTGTCGCCCACCTCGACCATTTTGTTGATGATGATGCCGTCAAACGGGGCCACCGAACGGGTGTCGCGCACGCGGGTGTCCAGCGCTTCCAGATTGGCACGCGCCTGCGCCAGTGCGCTTTGGGCCTGATTGATGCCAACACCACGGGCGTATAGATCGGCCTGCCGTTCCACCGTGGTGTTGGTGAAGCCCAGCGAATCCGAAAAGCCGCGGGTAAAGAACTGATCAAAGGTTGACGGAATGCCCATGCCGGGGATGCCGGTCATCGAATTGGTGCGCGGCGCATACAGCTCGCGCGAATATTGCATCTGTGCGTTGCGCAAGGCCGCTTCGGCCTGTGCGATCTGCGCCAATGCGGCGCGGCGCTGGGCCTGAATGCTTTCATCGCCGATTTGCAGCAGCACGTCGCCCGCCTTGGCACTGTGACCTTCGGCACCGGCAAGGAACGTCACACGGCCCGGGCTTTGGGCGGTCAGGGTAACCTGTTTGAAGGGGATCACTGTGCCGCCGACTGTGGCTTCGCCGCCAGTCGATGTGGTTGAAACGGGGGCGGTTTGATAATTGGCTTCTGATCGGGCCGGGGTCGGAGAGGTTATGATTGCACCCGCGCACAACATAGCCAAAACAAGCAAAGATGGTTTTACCCTGTTTGATATTTGCATTGGCGCTCCCCGTTTTATTGTCTTGGTATTAAGGTGACTAATAATTCCTGTCGCAATCAGACTGATATGGAAAGATATATCGCAAAACGCGCAATATATCAAAATATTCATATGTGAATAGAGTGAAGCAAGGGAAAGCAGCCATTTAAGAAGGGGTGGAGCGGCACAATCACAAGGCGAAAAATCTATTGAATCCGCCTATTTTATTGGCTGAATAGGCAGGCGATCCAAAGGCCGGCCCGTTAGGCGAGGCCCTTAACGGGTTAACTATGATTTCGATGAAGTCACGCCACGGTTTCCAGAAAAATAAATTACGAAAAGCGCAATTGTCGCATTGAATATTGCCGAAATTTCCGAAAGTGATTCGCGCCTAAAACGGGAATGCGTTGCCCCACATATAGGACATCGGGTTGGACAGCGCATAGGTTGCCTTGCCGATATCATAGGTCATCCGGTTCATATTGCTGGCCATGTTCCCGACCGCACCTGACAGGCCAACCATTGTCTTGTTCATTGTGCCGATGCTGTGGCTCATGGTTTCGACATTTGTCGTCATTGAGCCGATGCTTTGGTTCATGTTGGCGATGTTGGTGTTCATCGTGCCCATACTGGTGCTCATATTGTGCATATCCTTGGCCATACTGACCTGGGTGCCTACCATGGTTTTGATGCTTTCATTCAATTCCTGAATGATATCGGTCATGGTGAAAACCCGTTGCGCCATCCCGTACATGACCCATGTAAACACCGCCATCACGATCACAATCAAAAAGGTGGTCAGGCCGATAAAACGTCCGCTGTTTACACGTCTATACATCAAGAAGTTCCCGCTATGGGGGCGCGTGTGAAAACGCCATGAAAGGATGCAGGGCAGGACCACATTCAGCGGCTCCAGGCCCGAGATATTCAAATACTCATATTATAAAATGCGAATATTGTTAAGTGGTTCTGTTTTTATCACCGCAAAAACAGCGGCGATTTTGATTCGTGCGGGGCGAAAATGTGCCAGTACCGGGTTGCTCGCAGGGATGTGAATTCGGGGTTAATCAACCTATGCTTATGAAAGAACCGGTAAAACTGGTGGCTAAGGTCGTATCCGGTCGAATAATTGTCGCCTCCCTGTTGCATTGACAGGCTGCAACCGCTTTAGTCATCTTCTGAAGAGTGCAGGAAAACCTGCCGGATAGAGATAATAGGGAGCCGCTTAGTGGCCATGACCGACTCGGGTGCAGCGTTCGTCGAATTCGATCGCGTGCAGAAAAGCTATGACGGTGAAACGCTTGTCGTCAAAGATTTGAACCTGCAGATCGCCAAGGGCGAATTTGTGACAATGCTGGGCCCGTCGGGGTCGGGCAAGACAACCTGTCTGATGATGCTGGCCGGTTTCGAAACCGCAACACACGGCGAAATCAGGCTGGGCGGCGTTTCGATCAATGACATCCCGCCGCACAAACGCGGCATTGGTATGGTGTTCCAGTCCTACGCCCTGTTCCCGCATATGACGGTGGGTGAAAACCTGTCGTTTCCGCTGGAAGTGCGCGGTATGGGCAAAAGCGAGCGCGAAGAAAAAGTAAAGCGCGCGCTGGACATGGTGCAGATGGGCGATTTTGCATTGCGTCGTCCGGCGCAACTGTCCGGCGGGCAGCAACAGCGCATCGCGCTGGCCCGTGCGCTGGTGTTTGAACCCCAGGTGGTTCTGATGGACGAGCCATTGGGCGCGCTGGACAAACAGCTGCGCGAACATATGCAGTTCGAGATCAAGCACCTGCACGAAAGCCTTGGAATCACAGTGGTTTATGTAACCCATGACCAATCCGAAGCCCTGACCATGTCGGATCGCGTCGCGGTGTTTGAAAATGGCCGTATCCAGCAGCTTGCCCCGCCCGCCGATCTGTATGAACGTCCCGAAAACAGCTTTGTGGCGCAGTTTATCGGTGAAAACAACAAACTGCCCGGGACGGTTGTGGCGCTGGATGGCGACAATTCCAAAACCGAAGGCAAGATCGCCACAGTGAAGCTGGAGGACGGTGCGACCTGTGAAGCGCTGGCCGTCAAATGCGGCGGACCGGGGTCGAAAACGCTGGTGTCGATCCGGCCCGAACGGGTTTCGGTTTCTGCCGAACCGGGGCCGAACTCGACAACCGCGCAAGTGCTGGAGCTGATCTATCTGGGCGATCACATCCGTTGCCGGCTGAACGTGCATGGCAACGATGAATTTGTGGTCAAGGTGCCCAATGCGGCCGGTCACAAACATCTGGTCGTTGGTGAAACCACACAGGTCACATGGGACGCCGAAGATGCGCGCGCCCTTGATCCGCTATAACTATTCTGAACGACAGGGGCGATGAACGCCCGCACATAACAACATAACAAGAGCAGTTCTTGAAACTAGGGAGAAAACTACATGAAAAAGATACTAATTCTGACGACAGCCCTGACCGGCTTTGCTTTTGCCGCGACGGCAGAAGAAGAAGTGACGGTCATGTCATGGGGTGGCGCTTACACCAAATCGCAAGTCGAAGCCTATCACAAACCGTTCACAGCCGAGACAGCCATCAAGGTTGTTTCCGTTGACGCCGACAATCCGGCAACGCCGATCAAGGCACAGGTCGAAGCCGGCAATGTGACCATTGATGTCGCCGACGTGGAATTTTCGGACGCCATCCGTCTGTGTGACGAAGGTCTGCTGGAAGAGATCGATCCGTCAATCCTTCCTCCGGCGCCTGATGGAACACCAGCCATCAAGGACTTTATTGATGGTGCGATTCAGGATTGCGCGGTTGCAAACATCGTTTGGTCCACTGTTTTTGCCTACAACAAGGACAACGTGAAAGGCACGCCAACCTCGATTGCCGATTTCTTTGACACCGGTAAATTCCCCGGCAAGCGCGGCCTGCGCAAATCCGCCAAAGCAACGCTGGAAATGGCGCTGATGGCTGATGGCGTTCCCGCTGACAAGGTGTACGAAATACTGAACACACCCGAAGGTGTTGATCGTGCATTCGCCAAACTGGACACCATCAAAGACGATATCGTCTGGTGGGAAGCCGGCGCACAACCCCCCCAGCTGTTGGCTGATGGCGAAGTTGTGATGTCGACCGCTTATAACGGCCGTATTTTCAACGCTGCCGTTGCTGAAAGCCAGCCTTTGGAAGTTGTCTGGGACGGTCAAATCCTTGACTTCGACCTGTTCGTAATCCCCAAAGGGGCCCCGAACAAAGACAACGCAATGAAGTTCATTGCCTTTGCAACCAGCACCAAGAGTCTGGCAGATCAGGCAAGCTATATTTCCTATGGTCCGGCCCGTAAATCTTCGGGTGCGCTGGTCGGGATGTATCAGGACGGCAAGACGGAAATGGCACCACATATGCCAACCGCCGAAGCCAACCTCAGCAATGCACTGGTCAACAATTTCGAATTCTGGGTTGACCACGATGCCGAGCTGAACGAGCGTTTCAACGCTTGGTTGGCTAAATAAACACGATAATCGGGCGGCGTTACAATTGCGCCGCCCCTTTCCAATTCCTAAGGCAAGGCGCATTGCGCAGATCCGGGTGACTTATGGTCGATGCGACGACAAATCCGACAAACACTGGTCTAACCACTGCGGACGGTAAACCGCTCAAGGCGGCCCTTGCCCATGCTCAGGCACGATCGCGGCGCCGTGCGTTTTTGCTGGTGCTGCCGCTGCTGCTGTTCATTGTCATTACCTTTATTGTGCCGATCGGGCAGATGCTGAAACGCTCTGTCTATAATGACGGCTTTACCGTGCAGCGTAACCTGACCACCGGAGAGAAAACACCGATCATGGTCAATCTGGCCAAATGGTTCGATGAAAACCCGGCCGGAACGGAACCGGACGAAGCGGCCTTTGCCGCATTGGTCGAAGACCTGAAACAATTAAAAGAACTCCGCGCAGCGGGGCAGGCCGGCACACGGATCAATTACGAATTGTCCGGCTCGCGGTCGCTGTTCACACAAGGGGCGCGCAAGGCCAAGAAACTGCAGCCGCCCTACAAAGAGGCACTGCTTGAGTTGAACCCGAAATGGAACGATCCGAAATTGTGGCAAGTGATGCGCAGCGCCTCCAGCAATTTCACCGGCACGTTCTTTCTGGCGGCAACCGACCGCACGCGCGATGCCGATGGCAATATCCAGTCGGTCGAGGAAAACCGCCAGATTTACCTGAAACTGTTTTGGCGCACATTGAAGCTGTCTGTACTGATCACGGTTTTAACCCTGATACTGGCCTACCCGATCGCGCATCTTCTGGCCACGCTGCCGCTGCGCTATTCCAACCTGTTGATGATATTCGTGCTGTTGCCGTTCTGGACATCCCTGCTGGTGCGAACCACCAGCTGGATGATCCTGTTGCAAAGTCAGGGTGTGTTGAATGATGCGATGGTTGCAATGGGGCTGATCAGCGACGGTAACCGAATACAGATGATGTATAACCAGACCGGCACCGTAATCGCGATGACGCATATCCTGCTGCCGTTTATGGTGCTGCCGCTTTATTCTGTAATGCGCCCGATCAACCCGTCCTATGTGCGGGCCGCGCGCAGCCTTGGCGCGACCAGCTGGACTGCCTTTCGCCGTATCTATTTTCCGCAAACCGTTCCTGGGATTGCCGCTGGAGGGTTACTGGTGTTCATTCTGGCGGTTGGTTATTACATCACGCCGGCCCTTGTGGGCGGATCGGACGGCACGCTTATTTCCAACCTGATTGCCTTCCACATGCAAAAATCGCTGAACTGGTCGATGGCGGCCGCGCTGGCATCCTTGCTGCTGGGTGGCATCCTGATCCTTTACTGGCTGTATGACCGGCTGGTGGGCATTGATAATCTGAAGTTAGGGTAACGTTATGGCACTTCCCAGTTATGCATCCCGCGCTGAAAGGATCTGGCACTACACCTATCTGGTGATTTGTGTGCTGATCTTCCTGTTCCTGATCGCACCGATCCTGATCGTGATCCCGCTGTCTTTTAACGCCGAGCCTTACTTTACCTTTACCGAAAAGATGCTGTCGCTGGACCCGACCGGTTATTCAACCCGCTGGTATGATCTGCTGCTGACCTTTGGCATGAATGCGCCGGATGCCACGCGTGACAGTTCGTGGTGGTCAGACGCGTGGGAAAACGCGGCCTGGATACGGGCGACGAAAAACTCGCTGATTATCGGCTTCTTTGCCACCATTTTGGCCACGGGTCTGGGCACGCTGGCCGCTTTGGGTCTGTCCAAATCCGACATGCCATGGCGCCGCCCGATCATGGCGATCCTGATTTCGCCAATGATTGTGCCGATCATCATCACCGCGACGGGGCTATTTT
>WGBJ01000172.1 GCA_015494385.1 Marinosulfonomonas sp. | reverse complement strand
TTCCACATGTGTGCCGAAGAGGTAGGCAGCTCGGATTTCCTGGAATGGGCTGAATGCTCGTTTCAGCGCAGGGCCAAGGTTTTCAAGGATTGGCTGAGGCATCTGGCGTCAGTGCCTGTCGTTGATAATGGTTTGTTACTAAGACCTACATTAACCCAATCATTGCATAAATTTTGACAAGAATGGACTCATACCGCTTGCTTCAAGGTATCCAGATAATGCAACAACTCGGATTTTACAGCGGGGTTAGCACTCATTGTCAGTGTCAAGGCGCCCTGGGGCCTGGTCAGGCGTCCGGCGCGCTGAATCAGCTTGCGTCGCACGGTGCCGAGTTGCTCGAAGTGCCACAGCGGCGCGCGCTTCTCGGTGGTATTTTGCATTTTTTTGTAGCAGAGCATCTGCATCTCCCGATTGAGATTATGCGCCAGCACGGCGGCAAGCAGAAAGGTCTGATTGCCCGCCTTGGTGCGGGTGGGTATGTAGTCCATCTGCGTCTGCGACTTGAGTTCGGCGAACACACCCTCCTGGGCCCCGCGCCCGTTATGGAAACCCAGCACTTTTTTGACCGACACCGGCTTATTGGTCACGATCACCTTAAAGTCATAGCCGTATTCATAGGGGATGAACAAATCCAACTGGACCGGCCCTTTATACTGCTGGCGGTTCGTGCTTCGGATGACTACGAAGCGATAGCGTGCATCCCATTTGGCGGGCTTCCAGTCCGTATCGAAGAAACGGCACTGCCCATTGAGGCGGCGCCAGCGCTTGCGCTGCTCGATCAGGGCCTTGAGGGCGGCAAAACGCTCGAAGGGAACGCTGATTGTGAACTCAACCCCCGCGGCGTCCAACATGTTGACAATTTCATCGCTGAAAAAGGCGCTGTCCATGCGTGCCTCGATCTTGGCTCGCGGCAAAATCGCCTTGATTTCCCGCACGCAGGCGAAGATGAAGTCCTTGGCACCGTTGGCATCGTGAACGTTGCCCGGGCGATGCCAGAGATCGAGCACCTGCCCGGTCTGGGCGACAGTGCAAAACAACGGATAGTAGCTGCGCTGGCCTTTCTTCTTGCGATTGAAGCCAACGGCCGTGCCTTCGGCAAACCGGCCCGTGGAGAGCACCGAGCCATCAAAGTCCAGAGTGATACGGGCCAGGCCCAGGATGCCGAGCTGTTCCAACACCCGTTGCCGGTTGAGGCAACGCAGGTTGGCGACACTGGCCGCATCCAGCGCCGCCAGGCTCCGGCTGACGGTGGCGACATCGGGCAGGCGCTTCAGTCCCAGAATCCGATGCACCATGGGATCATCCGCGTAATAGCGCACGTCCTGCAGGCGGCGGTAGCCCAGCAGCAGATGAACAATCAACAACAGCACCACAACGTGGTGACCGAAGATGGGGCTGACCTTCAGGTGGCGAAAACAGCCGCTCAGCTGTTGTTTGAGTCCGATACGGGTGAACAGCGCCTGGTATACCACCAGGCCGGCGAACGAGGTCAATTTCTGATCTTCGAACCGGATCTCTGGAATGCGATGGGACTTGCGATAAGTCGCGGCTTTGCTACACTTCATGTAGACGGTCTCCGTTGGTTTTATTGGTTGTTTTGGCGACTCCAATTTTACCAACTTCGAGGCCGTTTTTTTATGTGGACATGCCATCTTCTTGCGTCCCTTTATGCCGTTTTCTGGACTTCACTTTTGGTGAAGTCCAGCAACAGCCGTGTAACAAGCGATTCGTGCTGTATATGGTAAGCGGTTAATAAACGACGTGGTTGTTCAAGAGAGTTTGATCTGTTCCATGCAGAGGTTGCCAGGCAAAAGCGCCTCGATGGCGTCTACGGTATCCGCCTTTGGCAATTCAGTGAACAGGTGTCGAAGATAGGCATAGGGTTCGAGCCCATTGGCCTTGGCGGTCTCGATCAGCGAGTACAGATTAGCACTGGCCTTCACGCCCTTGACCGATGTACTGAACAACCAATTTTTTCTTCCTACTACGAAGGGCCGGATGGCATTCTCGGCGCCATTGTTGTCGATCTCAAG